>JAGAWD010000360.1 GCA_017941585.1 Olsenella sp.
GAGCGCCTTGCTCGCCTCGCGGATCTGCTCGCGCACGGCGTCGTGCCCGGTGCCACCGTAGGTCTCGCGCGCGCCGGCGATGCCCTCGGGGTCCAGCTCGCCCACGATGTCCTTGCGGAAGAGCGGGCTCGCCTTCTGGAACTCCTCAAGCGTGAGGTCCTCGAGCCCCACGCCGTGCTTCTCGCAGTAGAGGACGAGCTCGCCCACGATTTCGTGCGCCTTGCGGAAGGGAATGCCTCGCTTGGCCAGGTAGTCCGCCACGTCGGTCGCCGCGGTGAAGCCAAGCGACGCCTCCTCGAGCATGCGGCGCGGGTGGACCTCCCACGTGTCGATCATGCCCTCCATGCAGATCATGCAGTCGCGCAGCGTGTCGGCCGCGTCGATCGCGCCCTCCTTGCACTCCTGCAGGTCCTTGTTGTACGCAAGCGGCAGACCCTTCATCGTGACGAGCAGTCCCATCAGGTCGCCCACGACGCGCCCCATCTTGCCGCGCGTGAGCTCGGCGAAGTCGGGGTTCTTCTTCTGCGGCATGATCGACGAGCCGGTTGAGTAGGAGTCGCTCAGCGTGATGAAGCCAAACTCCGTAGTCGACCACGTGATGATCTCCTCGCACAGGCGCGAGAGGTGCATCATGCTCACGCTGCAGGCATACTCGAGGTCGAGCAGGTAGTCGCGGTCGGAGACGGCGTCCATCGAGTTGGGGATGGGGTGGTCGAAGCCCAGAAGCTCAGAGGTGTAGTGGCGGTCGAGCGGATAGGTGGTGCCGGCGAGCGCGGCCGAGCCAAGCGGGTTGGCGTCCGCCGCGAGGTAGGCGTCGTGCAGTCGCTTGTAGTCACGCGTGAACATCCAGAAGTACGCCATCAGGTGGTGCGAGAAGAGCACGGGCTGCGCGTGCTGCATGTGCGTGTAGCCGGGCATGACCGTGCCGAAGTTCTTGCGCGCCGCGCGCAGCAGCACCTTGCGCAGCGAGTAGTTCTCGGTGAGAAGCGAGACGAGCATGTCCTTGGCGAGCAGGCGGATGTCGGTCGCCACCTGGTCGTTGCGCGAGCGGCCAGTATGCAAACGCGCGCCAGCAGCGCCGATGTCGTCGATGAGAGACCCTTCCACCGCCATGTGGATGTCCTCATCGTTGATGTCCCACTTGAATCGCCCGAGATCTATCTCGTGCTTGATCTCGAGAAGCCCGACCTCGATGCGCTCGACGTCCGATTCCGAGAGGACGCCCTGCTTGGCGAGCATCTTTGCGTGCGCGATCGAGCCCGCGATGTCCTGACGGTACATCTTCTTGTCGACCTCGAGCGACGCGCCGAAGCGCTGGGTGAACTTGTCCACGCTCTGCTCGAATCTGCCAGACCAGAGTGCCATCTCGTCACCTTTCTACGTCACCCGCCGCCTGCGCGTACCGTCCTTCATAAGCATCTTAACGGGCGGACCGCATGTCCGCAAAGGAATTGTGCCGAGCAAACTACCGGAGGCCAAGTGTCAATTACGCTGCCGCCTCGGCCTTGTGGCTGTCGCCGTCCGCAGAGTCACTCGCCGCCGCTAGGTCACCCTCCGCAGCGTCGCTCGAGCCAGCGGTGGATGTCTTCTCTCCCGCTACGTCCGCGCCAGCCCCGGCCTTCGCCGCGCGCGCCGCAGGCCCCTGCTTGGTCGACCACGTCTTGCTCGGCAGGCTGTGCAGGTCGATGAAGCCCTTCGACGCCGTGCGGTCGAAGGTGTCGCCGTCGCCGTAGGTGGCCAGACCGTAGTCGTAGAGCGAGTACTTGCTCCTGCGGCCGATCACGGTGAGGCTACCCTTGTAGAGCTTGGCCTTCACCTCGCCCGTCACGCACTTCTGCGTGTCGGTGCAGAATGCGTCGAGCGCCTCCTTGAGCTGCGAGAACCACAGGCCGTCGTAGACCACCTTGGCCCACTGCTGGTCGATGCCGTGCTTGAACTGCAGCGTGGCCGCGTCGAGGCAGAGCGTCTCGAGCGCCTTGTGCATGTTGATGATCGCAAGCGATGCGGGACACTCGTAGCACTCGTGGCTCTTGATGCCCACCACGCGGTCCTCGATCATGTCGAGGCGCCCGTAGCCGTGCCTGCCACAGACCTCGTTGAGCCTCACGATCAGCGGCAGCAGCTCCATCTGCTCGCCGTTGAGCGAGACGGGCTTGCCCTTCTCGAAGCCGAGCACGATCTCCTCGGGGGTGTCGGGCGCGTCCTCGGGGGCGGCGGTCATCGTCCAGATGTCCGCGGGCGGCTCGTTCCAGGGGTTCTCGAGCACACCGCACTCGATTGCGCGACCCCAGAGGTTGTCGTCGATCGAGTAGGGCTTGGCCGCCGTGGTCGGCACGGGCACGCCGTGGCGCCTGGCCCAGTCCATCTCCTGCTCGCGCGTGAGAAGGTCCCACTCGCGCACGGGCGCGAGAATCTTGAGCGAAGGATCGAGCGCGTGGATGCAGCTCTCGAAGCGCACCTGGTCGTTGCCCTTGCCGGTGCAGCCGTGCGCGATGTAGGAGGCGCCCGTCTGGTGCGCAATCTCCACGAGCTTTTGCACGATCATCGGACGCGACAGGGCCGAGAGCAGCGGATAGGTGTTCTCGTAGAGCGCGTTTGCGGCGATGGCCTTGGTCAGGATCTGCTCGGCGTACTCCTCGCGCATGTCGAGCGCCTCGGAGTGGATGGCGCCCATGTCGAGGGCCTTCTTCTCCACCCATGCGAGGTCCTCGGCGTCCTGCCCCACGTTGCCGCAGATCGCAACGACATCGAGGTTCTTCTCGGTCTGGAGCCACTTGACCATGACGGAGGTGTCGAGGCCGCCCGAATAGGCGAGAACGACCTTCTCCTTGGTCGCCGCCTCGGTCGGCGTCTGCTGCGCGGTTGCCTGCTGCGTGGTTGCCGTTGCTGCCATTTCTATCACTCCCATGTCTTGCATGTTTGTCGACGTCTTTGGTCGTGGTACTTCTCGTGGTACTTCTCGTGGTTCGTTTGTTGTGGGCGCGCAAAAAGGGCACCCAGCGATGCCGGGTGCCCTTCAGTCCCTGTGATGAGGTGCTCCTCGCGGACCTACGTCAGCACGCGCTGGCATCGCAGCGTGATTCGTCGGCCCTGGCGTCGGAAGGAGCACGTGATGGTTGAGTTGTACTGCGCGTTCTGTGTTGCTCGCATCCCCGTGTCCCTCCTCTCGGTGCCGTACCGCCCTGAGGCGGACTGCCCATAGCTGCGGCCGCGGCGTGAGTCATGTGATGCGCGATGCCGTACCTGTTGGTTGGTACTTTATACGATATGCGCGGGAGCGCAAATAAAATCGATTTACAGTTATTTTCTTGAAACACTGGGCTAACAAAACCCATTGGCAGCGAAACATACCGCCCGCACTACACCTATCCGGCGGCGCCTGCACAAGACGTCCGGAGCCGCGTGACAAACGCATGCCGAGAGGTCGAGGTTGGCGGCGAGGATTCACTCGCCGCGGTTTTCCCATCCGCAGCAGAGTGAATCGCAGCTTAAAGAAGGCCAGGCAGAACTTCTTGCCTGGCCTCGTATCTTCGTGGTGGGTCGTGTGGGGGTCGAACCCACGACCTTGGGATTAAAAGTCCCCTGCTCTACCAACTGAGCTAACGACCCTTATATGCGCATACAGCGGACACAGCGCGCCGTGAGGTGTGCCACGCAGAAACGCGCGAGAGCATCATACCACGTCGGACATTTATGCGGGGTGGGTTCTCCCCTATTGAATCTCCCAGGCCCACTGGCCGTTCTCGAACACGGGGACTTCTTCGCCTGAGGAGGTAATGCCCCAGATGTTGATGTCGTCTGTGCCGATCATGAAGTCAACGTGGATGGACGACTGATTCACGCCATGGGCGATGAGCTCGTCCTTCTCCATGTCGAGGCCGCCCTCGAGGCACTCGGGGAAGCCCATGCCCAGCGCGAGGTGGCAGCTGGCGTTCTCGTCGTAAAGCGTGTCGTAGAAGAGGATGCCGCTCTGGCGGATGGGCGTGTTCTTGGAGATGAGCGCGCACTCGCCCAGACGACAGGAGTTGTCGTCCGCCTCTACGATGCTGCGCAGCACGTCCTTACCGCGCTTGGCGCCGAAGTCGACCACACGACCGTCCTCGAAGCGCAGCCAGAAGCCGTCGACGATCTGTCCGGCATGGACAAGCGGCATGGACGAGTAGACGATGCCGTCGCAGCGCGTGCGGTCGGGCGTGGTGAAGACCTCCTCCGTGGGGATGTTGGGGAAGAAGACCGTGCCGTCGACGGTGCGCCCGGAGCCACCCTCCCACACGTGGCCGGAATTGAGACCCACCGTGAGGTCGGTTCCGTTCTTCGATACGTAGTGCAGACGGTCGAACGCGGCTTCGTTGAGCAGGCGTTTGTTCTTTTCGAAGGCTGCGTTGTGAGTCTCCCACGCGCCCTGCGGATCCTCGCCGTCGGCACGCGCGGCCGTGAGAATCGCGCACCACAGGTGGTAGGTCGCCTCGAGGTCCGAGCAGTCGGGGAAGAGCTTCTTCGCCCACGCGGCGACGGGGGCACCGGCAATGCACCAGACGTTCTTGCCGAAGTCCATGCCGTTGCGGAAGGTGGGGCACTCGGTGTTGCGTGCGAGGCGTGCGGAGGCGGGCTTGGCGGGGTCGATTCCGTCGAGCGCCATCGGGTCGGAGCCGTCGACAAAGAGGAAGCACGCGCCGGCGGCGGCGAGGCTCTCGAGCTGCTCACGCTTCCAACTGGGCGTGTGCTTGAAGTAGTCGAGCCCTACGTTCTCGTACTCCATACGCGTGACCGCGTCGTCTCCCCAAATCACGGTCACGTGGCCTGCGCCCGCGGCATAGGCGTGCTCGACGACGATGCGCGCAAAGTCTGCACGCTCCACCGGCGCCTGCACGACGACCTCCTGTCCCTTACAAACAGCCAGACCCTTGCGCACGATCAGCTCAGCATACTCATCTATCTGCGACGCAATTCCATTAAGTGCTCGAATTGCCTCATCGTCGGTCATGGATGTACTCATGCAACAATCCTTTCGCGTTGGACGTGATGCCCACACGTTGAGCGAGATGCGTCATGGGCGCTACCAACGAAACGACAGGCAGGCTCACTCCCTCTTCCGCACGTGCTCGGTCGGCTCACTCGAAATGAAAATAGAAAAGCGGCCCCAAAGGAAGGGGCCGCACTTCGTGCTCTGGAGCGGGTGACGGGATTCGAACCCGCGGATACCAGCTTGGGAAGCTGGGGCCTTACCACTTGGCGACACCCGCATATCGACGAGATTCTAGCACAGTTGCCCAGAAAGGGACAGTCGAAACAACGCCGTCACTTTAACCCCCGTCTAACCCAATTCACCCCAAAATCGACCAACTGGATTAGCGCTCCCTAATACTGCAGATAAGGATCGTGAGCCAGTTCGATAGCGATATCAAACGGACTTGAGGGCCTCGTGTTGGATACAGTGTTTTCCACACGGAGCATAGCCTCGTACACGGCCTGCGAAATTCGGTCGGCTTCTTCGACAGTGGCATCCTCGAGCTGCCGACCCAACCTACCACCAACGTAGCGCAGTGGCGTTATGCCAAGAAACTGTGCGGCCATAGATGCATCATACGAACCGGTTGCGGCGAGCAGCCCCACCACGTCTCCAACAACCTCATCCCATATGGGATGGACACCATCAGGTTCCGCACGCCGAATTACGACACGGGCACACTCATGGTAGAGGCGTATTTTGCGCGACACACCAATCCACTCTTCATCCTTGAACGAAACCCGACCCGCGGGGACGTCACTATAGGGACCATCGGTATAGACTACGAGGTTGCTCTGAAACACTCTGGTCTGAGTGGCAAGACGCTCGAACTCGTGCTCCCACTTGCGTCCCCCATTTGCCAGGTAAGTATCGCGTTCCCTCCTAACACGCTCCCAGTCAAGCAGGCCACGCAGCTCGATTCCCCTCACGACAGGGTCATACTCGACCAATGCGCCGTCGTTCAGCATGATGCTCAAGAAGCATTCAAAGTCCGCACGCGCTCGCAAAAACAGCGCCTCGACAGGGCCAGTCGGAGTGTCGACCACACGCAGCTCGTCCGCCTCACTCCCGATAAAGTGTGCAAGGGACGCGCCCCTGGGGACAATTCCGCCCTCCACCGCCATGCGGTGTTCTGCTCTATTGGTCTCAAGTGGCGCCACGTAAAGTTGCGGAAAACGAGGCGCCAGCTTGGTTAGCGCGCTGACACCCTTGGCG
Source organism: Olsenella sp. (assembly GCA_017941585.1). Lineage (GTDB taxonomy): Bacteria > Actinomycetota > Coriobacteriia > Coriobacteriales > Atopobiaceae > Olsenella_J. Next base: position 6,224 of record JAGAWD010000360.1, read on the forward strand.
GAATCCATGGTCGTATCTTCTCCTCAATAACGCACATATTCGACTTATCCATAAATGATAGAAGCTGCCAACCCACACTTCACAATCACTTTTGTCCCACTCGGCGTTAGTTTTCCACAAGGTCGAGCGCGTAGAATGCCATCTCAATAAACCAAGGGAGGGGAACTCGTGTTACAAAATGGATATCACGCCGTAGTGATGGGCGAACAGAAACCTCGCTCCAAAAAGAAGGGTGAGGATGGCGTCTCTAGGGGTTTGCTTGGTCCAACCCCGCTCTGCACTTTGTTTGACAGCGATCGCATCCTACCGCACACAATACTGCGTGGCGGTGATGCTCCGTGTTCACTCCTAAGAGAAACTCTGCCAGAAAACGCTAAGCGGAATGCGTCGCCTCAACGATTCATAGGGCGCGGCCATGCGGGAACTTCGTCCTTTTGGAGTGGAATCCAACCTTAGTCAAAAGGCGATGAACTCCAATGGCGAATATACCAAGAGTGCCCAAAGCCACTACACATACAGCAGCCGCTGTCGAATCATCTCGCAACCCCGCTATCCAACTGGGTAGAATGCTGGCATCGTTTAGGACTACACATTCGCGAAGGAGGCATGAACCATGCAAGGGAATGCGATTGAGAGCCGTATGACACAGGAGAGGGAGCTCGTCCTTTATTACAAGCCCACCTGTCCATTCTGCAGGAAGGTGCTCGACTTTATGAATGAGGATGGAATCGAGCTACCGATGCGCGACATCGTAGCGGACGAGGACGCACGCCAGACCCTGATTGACGTGGGTGGCAAGCAGCAGGTGCCCTGTCTGTTCATAGATGGCGAGCCCCTTTACGAGTCAAATGACATCATCCAGTATCTCAGGGATAATTGCGCCTAGCAAGATTTGGCCATGCGCCTCTAGAAGACCGCTCACACACCGAAATCGTGCGTGAGCGGTCTTTGCGCTTGTCGTTTGTCCCGTTAGGCTATGCCCTCCGGATAAGCTCGGCGATGATTTCCGCGACTCGCGTCGGACGATCGTGGTCGATATTTGCCTCAATGTCAGCAGATGTGTGCGAGAGAGCGGGAACGCCATGTTCGTTCATGCCCATAATCGTGGTCGCACGCATGTTCGAGCGCATGGCGGGCGTCGCATCGGTATCGGCCCAGTCAAGCTTCCTGTGTCCAAGGTCAATATGCAAATCACGAGCGATATTGAGGAGCAGTCGACCCATGCGTCGGTCTCCACGGCGCACTCCATCCACGCCCTCGTGACTCAGGATGTTGAGCTCGCCCGCGCCAATTGAGTCAAGGTTGACGACGAAGGCTCCACGCACGTCGCGGCGGTGCTCCTCAAGGAACTTCTTAATGCCAGCATGGTCAAGGCTAGAAGCACCCGTCGCCACAAACCAGATGTCGTGTGCAATCAGCTCATCGTCGCTCATGCCCAAAATCGCGTCGCGTAGATCTTCGGAAGTGGGCTCCGCAGGGAGATCTTCCTCGCGATAAGGTTCTGTCACACTATGGGAGGATTCACCTCCGATACGCCTCTCGTCAGTCTGCGGGGCGACGTTTCCTGAAGCCATTTCGTTCTTCCCGTTTATACCCATCGCTGGAGCCCCGTCACCATGCTCGTATCCACCGAGCTCATAGCCCTCGGCTTCTATAGGCTGGTACGGCTCGTCATCTGCGGGTTTGCCACCGTTGCGGAAGCCTGAACGCGTCGTGGCGCCACCCTTCCAACGGTCATGACCACCCCTACTGGAGGGACCATCAGAGGAGTCGTCGCTCTCAAAGTTCTTCCAGCTGCCAATCTCGCGGCCGTTCTTCTTGGCATCGAAATCATCGTCTACACCCAGCCAGTCGCTCATGGAGCTTGTCTCCTCTGTCTCCTTACGACTAAAGAGGGAGCGCAGGCCCCTGAACTTCTTTTCCGGCTCCTCCTTCACGACATCCTTGCGGGAGTGTGGACGTGGACGAGAGGTGACCTCATCTCTGCCGATAACGTCAAGGGACTGAGGTGCAACCTGTGGCACACGCGGCGTCCGCGGCGTAGGCTCCGTTGAGTCCGGATCAGTGAGGAACGGGTCGGCAGACAACGTCGCGGGGTCGGGCAAGTCAAAAAGGACCGCGCGTCGAGCAATGTTGTGCTGTGGAGGACGGAAGTCGGACGTGCCCCACGTCGGATCCTCTATGGGCGCTGGCTTGGGACGGTACTCCGCCGGACGCTTGATACCCAGACCATCGACAGAAAGCGTGTCGAGGCCACTCGCATCCTTATCGGCAAGCTCATCTTCGGGAACATCCTGCTCTGTCGAGAAGTTGAGCGCCGACATAGCAATGGTCGTCTGCGGATCGCGCGCGCGATTTGAGACGGTGCCATGAGGCTCGCCGTCGTCCACTCCGTCTGCGACGAAAGCAGTTTCGGCCGAAACCTCACCTTTCATCGTTACAGCGTCAATCGTATGGTCGGCGTCGCTTGGGTCTCCCCCGGATTCCGTCGCCGTCTCAGCTTCAGACTCGGCGGGCTCGTGCTCAGCAACCTCAGGTTCGGTCTCCTCGGTAGCCTCAGCCTCAATATCCTCCGGCTCGAGATCATCTGACCCGGAATCAGGAACCTCGGGCTCGGTCTCCTCGAGCTCAAGATTCTCCGGCTCAAAGTCGCCAGGCTCGGCCTCCTCGGACACGGTCTCCTCGGTGGCCTCAGCCTTAATATCCTCCGGCTCGAGATCATCTGACCCGGGATCAGAAACCTCGGGCTCGGTCTCCTCAGGCTCCTCGGGCTCGGGCTCAGCAACTTCGAGCTCTGCCTCATCTGGCTTAAGGTCTTCATGTTCTTCGTTGTCGAGATGGGCCTCGGAAGCCCGGGCATCAGAGGCAAACTCGTCTATGAGTACTTTATCTACTCGAGGAACACGCAGGCTAGCGGTCTCCTCGGCCGAGATGTCAGCGTCGTCCTCGTAGGACTGGGTGAACTGCAGAACCTCACCCGTACCCTCTAGCGTTTCGGCGTCAGGCGAGGAGACTTCTCCTTGCTCCACGGCATGAGTCTCCTCAGCAATGTCCTCCTCGTCGCGGAATCCATCATTTGTTTCTTCGTAGTGTTCATTTGAGAGAGTCTTGTTCGCGGGAGTGCTGTGGAAGCTCTCCTTGATACGAGTCCATGCACCTCGAAGGGTCCCCATGAACGACCTACCTGGAGTCCGGGCGAAGGAAGTGTCACCCGAGTCCCTGCCCTCCTCACGTTCTTGGACCTCAAATTCGGCATCGATATATTCACCGTTGGTTGTCTCGTACGAGCCCGTATCCTGCTCGTCCTCCTCAAAATAGACCTCACTCGCTTCTCCGGCGTAGCCAGGTACTTCTTCCTGCACGGTAGGGGATTCGACGTCGAAGTCGCTCTCCGTATCAGGAACTGAGGTGGGCTCGAGCGTCTCTTGTCCGTAGGCATCCTCTAGTTCGGGCTCCCTCACGGGCGATTGTTGAAGCTCTAAGTCCTCCGCCCTCTGGCTGTCCGTGTCGTACGAATCATTATCGAGAGGCACGGAACTCTCATAGGCCTTGGTCTCCTCGTAACCTACGTGTTCCTTTTCACGCGGCACCTCTTCTGGGGACACGTCCATTGGCTCGACGGCGGGCGCGAGGTGCGCCGCCTCATCTTCCATTACCTCTGGCACAAGTGACTGGACGGGTTCAATGCTCGGCACATCCCTAAGACTATGACGAGGACCAGGTGTAAAAGCAGCATTCATCGACTCGGTCGGCTCGACGGGAGTCGCCTCGTACTCCTCGGTCGGCTCGACGGGAGTCGCCTCGTACTCCTCGGTCGGCTCGACGGGAGTCGTCTCGTACTCCTCGGTCGGCTCGACGGGAGGAATTCCATAGTCTTGTGCAAAGTTGTTTGTCTCAGGAGGTACGTGTCCACTCTCGCCCGGCACCTGTTCCGGCATCGAGGTCACTATTCTTGGCTCATCCTCGAAGGACTCCTCCTCGGGCGCCGGCTCATCTTGGTCTTCGATTACCTCAAACTCGGCAATCGGGTACTGCTCCTCATACGTCACATAGTGAACGTGTGCTCCGTCGAAAGCAGGCCCCTCATAGGCGCCCTCATAACCACTCTCGCCTTCGTAAGGACCCTCCTCCGAGAAATCGGGGGTCATCACGGGACGAGCGCGTTTGAAGAAATCAGGAATGTGGCCCGTGCGACGAGACTCCTCTGGCGAAATAGTCTCAATGGGCTCCGGCAATTCCTCATCACCAGCAGGAGGTGCCTGCGTGACTCCGTCGTGACCGTGCGCCATAACCTCGGGATCGAATGTTGGCATTTCCGGAATCTCGGGCAAGTCCGAAAGATCCACTTCAGGCAGTGGTGGCTCCTCATATATGATTTCGCAGTCTTCTGGGAGAATCTGAAGGCTCTGCATGAAGTCCGGACCGCGACGAACCATCTCTTTCTGCGGTTGAGCGACGTTGGACACCCCTGCGCTACGGCTGTCCGCAACAGTCTCGGCCTTCGAAACCTCTGCGATAGTGTCTGAGCCCATCACCTCAGGGGCACGCTCAACCACCATGGCTGGGGAAGGAGCGACCTCGGGTGGCTCGGGCGTGGCGGGCTCGACGGCTGAGATTGGAGCGGCGGCCCAGTCACTTTCAGGCACGCCTTCAGACTCGTCGCTTCTCTCGACGCTCGGAACAGGTTCAAATTCTTGCTCACGTTCGGGCTCGAACTCCCCTTCGTCCTCGACGTATTCTGACTCGTGGTCATCGTCGAGTTCATCCAGATCACCGTTCTTGCCTCGCGCTATCGCGGGAACGCCATCGGCTACCGGCGGCTCGGGAATCACGTGTGGATGAAGAGCGATATAGCGCTTGGCCTCATCGTCTGCCGGACGAACCATGTCCATCACGCCGAGAAGGGCCGCGACGGACGATTTGTTGTCGCTCGCACCCTCGGTGCATGGCGCGAACTTTGCGTAGACGGCAGCGACGCCCGTCGCGAGCAGCGGCAGCGACGCTAGAATTCCGACGATCCAAACAATGCGGCGCATGACATCGGGCAGGAAGCCGAGTATCTGGATGAAGGCGCATACGGCAACGGTAATGGCGCACGCATACGAGAAGCGATAGAGAAGCGGCTGAAACCTGCTGACCTCCGGACGATGGAGAAGCCCCTCATTCGGGGTGTCGTAGTGAGCGACGATCACGATGGGGCGGTTGCCCTTCATCACGAGGGGGCCGCTCGCGCGGTGAACGCCTATCACATTCTGACTGCGGGCGCGCGGGCCCAGGTTGCCAAGAACATCGTTGCCGCGGCGCTCGAGCACGAGCAGGACGAACGGTGCGATGGCCAGAACGAGCCCGACCAGTGAGACAGGCGTGCCGATGAAGCCCGCCAGCAGCATGCCAACGAACATCACGATGTGAAGGATGTAGTGGACGAGCCTTCCGGCGGCAGGCGTATCGAAGTCCTGCATCTGAACCTCAAGACCATGCTCCTGCATGAGCGAGCCGAGCATCTCCGCCGCCTCGAGCTCCTCCTGACTGTTGGCAGGGGCGATGTCGACCTTCTCGTTGAGGTAATCGAGATACGTGCGCGTTGTTGACATGCTAATACGTCCGTCCTTTGCCGTGGACAACGATACTATTCCCAAATATACAGTGTCTCAGTATAGCCTTATCTCGTGCCGGTACGGTCGCACGGGGACTGCGAGCGGCTAAAGAGCACGATAGTGAAGACTGGCGCCGTCGGAGCACGACGTCGGCGCGCATCATGTCACAATAGGAGAACTAAGTACGGTACGGCAGTTTTGACGGAGGGTACATGAGCGCACGAGGCGAGTCTGCCCGGGAAGAAGTCGGAGATAACTTTACAAACGGCACCCAGATTGGGGTCCGCAAGAAGACCAAAAAACATGGTCACAGGTCCAGCAAGCAGTCTAGCGGGAAGCCAGGCAGGCAGGCAAACCACAAGTCGCTCCCACAGGAGGACGCCCCCGTGCACAACAAGGACGCCGTGCAAGCTCTTCGCCTCGCTTCCCTCGTGGTGGGCTTCTCCAACGCAAGTGCCCCCATCTCTTCGAAGGACATCCACGAGGCCTGGTATCGAGGCAGTTCAAAAGACACCTTCGACAAGTCATTCCGCCGCGATCGTGAGCGACTCGAACAGTGTGGGTTCATACTTTGTCCCGCCGGCAAAGAGAACGACTTACAGCTCTGGAAGATCGATGAGGAGGCAAGCCTCGCCGAGGAGGGAGTCATCAGCGACGAAGAGGCAGTGCTTCTCGAGATAATCCTTACACCGCTCACAAGTGACCCGTCTTTCACCCTGCGAGACGAACTCGTTCTCGCACTTGCGAAGGTCAACCGCTCGTTCAAGGAGCACACTGCTCCTCCCTCCGGCGGCGGAGACGCCAACATTCGACTCGACACCCTGGTCAGGGCCCTTGAGCTGCACAAGCTCGTACGCGTTAAGTATCGGCGCGCCGACGGCGAGGAGACCGAGCGCGTGCTCGCACTCTTCGGCACCTTTGGCCTTCGGTCAAGCACCTACTTCGTTGCAGACACCTACGACAGTGCATCCCGCAGCCTCGCGGGGCGGCCCCACACCTACCGGCTCGACCGCTTCTCCTCTGCACGGCTCATCTCGCCGGAAACCGCATCCACCGCGTACACGGTACCCGCTGACTTCGACATCAACGATTACCAACACCTCCCCTTCCAGATGGGCGATCCCCTTGGAGAGGCAAGCTTTGCCGTGCCGGACGTGCCCACGCTGGAAGTCACGCGCGCGATAGACACCCACGGTCGCCTATCGGAAAATGGCCTCACCTGGCACATTCCCTTTTCCGACGTCCGAGCCACCGCTCGGTGGGCACACGACAACGAGCTGCAGCCCCTTGGCCCCGAAAGGCTCGCGGACGTGTGGCGCGAGGTTCTCGCCATTGCGCGTGAGTGCCGTCCCGAAACAATGTCTGCCGAGGTAGAGGCTGTGTACGATCATCATGTCGGACACGACGTAGCCTCAGGTCGCGCAACTGCCCGCCTCTCCGACACCAACGGACGTGGCGCCGGAGAGGCGCGGAGGCGCACCGGCGCGGGGCGGCGGGGCGGATTGGCGACCGCCCGCATGCTCGTCATCCTCATCGGAGCGTTGCAGACAGAGGGTGACACGATAAATGCCAAGGTGGCCGCCGATCGTCTCTCATGCACCGAAGACGAGGCGCGCGAGCTACTCTCCCTTCTGGCGGCTGCATCCGACTTCGGTGGAACGCGGCGCCTGCCTCTTATCACCAAAGAAAACCTCAGTGAGACAACGCTCGCCTACTCCACTGCCACGGGACGTCCCGTCCGGCTCACCAAGCGGGAGTCCAAGGCACTGCTTCTCGCTCTGGGAGAGGCCGGAATGGACGTGAGCAGCCCCCTGATCGCAAAGCTAATTCGATCGCTCGTTTATCCCGCGTTCGACCAAGCGGAGGTGAGCGCCCTGCTCGACGGCTCGCGCCACGCACCGGCGTGTGGGTTCAGAGACGCGCTTGCCGCCTGCTCGAAGGCACTCGCCAAGTTCCAGGATCTTACCTTCTCGTACACGGACGGCGCAGGAAGGACGCGCGATCGGCGTATCATACCCGAGCGGTTATTCAGGGAGGAGGATCGCTGGTACGTGCAGGGGTTCGACCTCGCGCGGCAGGAGGGACGTGTCTTCAGGCTCGACCGCATGGCGAACGTACAGGGATGCACGCCAGAGTCTAATCCCGCGTGGGCCATGACGGGTCTGAGCACGGCCGGAGCGAACGGCGGCGCGGGCAATGGAGCAGATGCGCCTACCGAATCAGCGCCGGCCGCGTTCTTCGAGGTACTCGACGAGTCTCTCATTGATCTCTTCTCGTGGCCAAACACCGAGATCGTGCACAAAAACGGCCGGGTTTTTGCCATTGCAGACGACTACGGAACCACCTGGCTCCCCCGCAGACTTGCAGCCTGCGCAGGTGGCGTGCGCATCTTCGACGAAAACTTGGCAGCGCGCGTGCGCGCCTGGGCGCAGGGGATCACGGAGTAGTCGCACGCAAGCGAGGCTTGCCAAATCGGTGCGGATCACTCGTGGGTGCGCCGCCACATCTCGATGTAGCGTTTCACGTTCGCCGCTTCGAGCGGCGTGGCCTCGGCCTTCGGGAGAGACGAGATGAACTGCCGGCCGTAGCGCTTGGTCGCAAGACGCGAGTCCGCCAGCACGAGAACGCCCGTATCGCTCGCCGTGCGAATGAGGCGACCCGCAGCCTGCTTGACCTCGATGACCGCTTCGGGCAGCGAGTAGCGCCACCATGCACGGTCCTCGCGCAGCTCGCGCTCGCGAACGAGTGGGTCGCGCGGCGAGGCGAACGGCAGCTTGGGGATGACCACGCAGCGCAGCGTGTCACCTGTCGCGTCGAATCCTTCCCAGAACGACTTGAGCGCAAGCAGCGACGAGGTCTTGTCGCCCAGGAAGCGCTCTCGCAGCCGGCGCGGAGAAGAGCCCCTCTCCTGCTGCGCCAGCTCGAGGCCCACCGCCGCGAGCCGCGGGGCGAGGCCCGCGTAGACGCGCTCCATGTCACGGCGATTGGTGAAGAGCGTAAGGACGGAGCCTCCCATGGCAACGTGTACGTCGAAGAGCAGGTCCTCCAGGGCCCCGACGTAGCGGGGGTTGTTGGGCTCGGGCAGGTCGCGCGCCACGATGACCGACATGTTGGCGTCGTAGTCGAAGCTCGACGAGAGCCGCACGTCCCTCCTCATGCTGCTGTCGAGCGTGTCAAGCCCCACGGCATGATCAAAGTGGTCAAAGCTCTCCCCCACCGCGATCGTGGCCGAGGTAAACGTTACGCTCATCATCTCGGGCAGCCAGCGAGCGCCCAGGTCGGCGCCGATGTCGAGCTTCTCCGCCACAAGGCACTCACCCGCGATGTCGCGGCGGCGGCGCTGGAGCTGCGCGGAGTAGACGTACGTCTTGTCCTCCCCCAGCACGATGAGCCGCAGGTCCTCAAGAAGCGTCGCGGCAAATGAGCCAGCCTCGGCGATGTCTCCTCCGAGCTGCGGAGACGACTGCGCGAGGGCCTCCGCGCACTCCCCCACGTCCTTGGCGACCTCGTCGAGACGCTCAATCGCCACGTGCGCCGCCTCGGAGAGGGCCGCCCACTCGGGCGTGGCACGGACCTCGTCGTCGATCCAGAGCGTCGTGTTCTCGTAGCCTCCACCACCCGACGACACGCGGCCGAGCTCATGCAGACGATCAAACATGTCGGCCGTCGAGACAGACGCGCGCGACGCGGCGGCGGCTAGCTTCGTGAGCAGGCGCGTGTGCAGAGTCGCATCCTCCAGCTCCGTAGCCTGCACCATAATCTGGCGAATCGCCCCACTCTTCGTGCCACCGAGCAGCTCAAATCCCTCACGCACGCGCAGACCGGAGACCTCGCGGGCCCATTGCCTTCGCGCCTCCGACTCGAACGAATGGGCCTCGTCCACCACCCAGTGGCGAATCGGCGGGAGTATCTTCCCGTCGATGTCGATGTTGCGCAGCAGCAGCGAGTGGTTCGTCACCACGACGTCGCTCTGGGCAGCGCGGCGCCGTGCGCCGTGTACCAGGCACTCGCCGGGGTAGTACGGGCACTTGCTGCGCAGACACTCGGCCGGTGTGGTCGTGAGGAGGCTCCTGGGCACGTAGCGCCAGCGGATGCCAAGCGCATCGAGGTCGCCCTCGGGCGACTGACAGCAGAATGCGTACGTCACGGCAAGGGCCGTGAGCACGTCAGACTCGATTGCCGCAAGCGAGCGCGACTCATCGGCAAGGAGTGCCTCGGGCAACTCCCCCATCGCCGCACGGTCGAGTCGGTGCAGGCACGGATAGTGGTCGTACCCCTTGAGGCTCGTAAAGTTCACTCCGTCCGGCAGAGCGCGGTCGAGCAGGGGCAGCTCGTGAGAAACTAGTTGGTCGGTAAGAGCGTTGGTCTTGGTCGCGATACCCACGGTGAGGTCGTTCGCCTGGGCAAAGCGAATCGCGGGCAGCAGGTAGGCCATCGACTTTCCTACGCCCGTACCCGCCTCGATCGAGCGGTGCGTCGAGGTCGCAAGAGCGTCGCGCACCTCGAGCGCCATGGACACCTGATCGGGGCGGCTCTCGTATTCCTCGTACATCTTTCCCACCACGCCCTCGGGCGAGAAGTCCTTACTCACTTCCTCGCGGCTCTCTGCCACGAGCGGACCCTTCTCGGCCGCATCCTTGCGCATACGGCCCTCCCCTTCGTGCGTGAGGTCGTGTCGCACCTGCTTGAGCGAGAAAGACGACGCCGCGCGCGCGGCGTCCCGTTGCGCGTCGTCCCCCCGACCCTCGAGCTCCTCCAGCGCGAGATGGCCGATAATCGGTCTGAACGGCCAGTCCACCTCCTCGTGCATCTGGGAAAGGTACGAGAGTGCCCCCTGAGGCAGGTCAGAGAGGCCGAGCAGCATGATGCGCCACATGTCGCAGAGCGCGTCCACGTCGTCCATCGCCCGATGGGTGACAGAGTCGCAACCAAATGCGTGGGCCATGTCTGACAGCCGGTGAGATGAGAGACGTGGCAGGGCAATGCGTGAGAGTGCAAGCGTATCGATCCATGTGTCGCTCACCTCTCGACCACCTGGCACCTTCTCGATGAACGTGCGGTCAAAGGTGGCGTTGTGAGCGAGTATCGGCATCCCGGCCACGAATTCAGCCAGTTCGGTCACGGCCTCCTCGGCACTGGGCGCCTCCATAACGTCGAGGTTGGATATGTTGGTCAGTGCCGCGATCTCGGGCGGGATGGGGCCCGTCGGGTGCACGAAGGTCTGGAACCGCTCTACCACCTCGCGACCCGAAATGCGCGCCGCCGCAATCTCGATGAGCTCGCAATCCCTGAACGAGAGCCCTGTCGTCTCGGTGTCGAGCACGACGATGTCCTCTTCGAGAAGACCAAAGTCGCGGGTCTTGGCCCTCTCGGCAAGCGTGAGGTAGCGTGCCTGCACCGAGGGCGGCGTACCCGGCAACAGGATGTCCAGCACGGGGGAGCTCTGCTCACCTGCAACATCGCCATCCGGCACGCTCCGTGAACCGCCCTGCGGCACCCCCTGCGGCACGCCACCAACACCCGTCGTGGTCATCTAGCCCTCGCTCCCGCCACGCTCCTCGAGCGCCCACTCGACGAACCTCTTGCAGAGCTCGGGAAACTCTATGCCGGCGTGACGCGCCGAGTCGGGAAGGAGGCTATTCTCCGTCATGCCGGGAATCGTGTTCGTCTCCAGTATGATCGGCTCTCCCTGGGCGTTCACGATGAAGTCGCTGCGGGAGGCGCCACTGCATCCGAGGGCCTTGTGCGCCCTGACCGCCAGCTCCTGTGCCCTGGCGTACGTCTCCTCGGGAAGGCGCGCCGGAATCACGTGATGCAGCTCCGACGGCTCGTACTTCACCTTGCTGTCGTAGAAGTCCGCACCAGTCACCACCTCGATGACGGGCATCGCGCACGCATTCTCGTTACCAATTACAGGAACCGATATTTCCGTTCCCTCTATGCACGACTCAACGAGAACGCGCCCACCCTCGGCACCTGCCTTGGCTATTGCCTCCGTCAACTGCTCGCGACTCGTGACGCGCGTGACGCCAAAGCTCGAGCCGTTCGCCGCCGGCTTTACGAAGATTGGCAGACCAAGACGTTCAACCAGCTTGTCAATTTCATCGTCCGATGGATCCGCGTCCGCAGGCACGTCGACCCCCTCCGGTGTGGGAATCCCTGCAGCGCGATAGATCATCTTCGCAACTTCCTTCTCGGTGCCCGTCGCAGACGCCAGCACCCCTGAGAAGGTATAGGGTATATGCATAATTTCAAGCAGACCCTGAATACTTCCGTCTTCTCCGTAACGACCGTGCATCGCCACGAACGCCACGTCGAAGCCGCCCGCCGAGAGACGCGACACGAAGTCCTTTTCGGCAACGTCAAACAGCTCTACCCGCTCAAAGCCCGCCGCGCGCAGGGCCTTCGCGCAAGACCGCCCCGACATGAGAGAGATCTCTCGCTCGTCAGACCATCCGCCTGCCAGTACCGCGACGCTATATTGTGTAACGTCGGTCTTCTCCATCTTCGCACTCCCTCGGACGCACGCAAGGTGCGCTAGACTCAGCTCATGACACATTTTGACTCACGCTACCGTGCGGCAGTCACCACGACCGGCTCGTGTGTTCCAAATGATGAGGATACCGCACGCGCATGGTCCCACACAGATGAGGAACCAAATCATGCAAGATGCAAACACGACTTCTTCCCCTATGACCACCCCCGGTGGCTCCCCCTCCGGTGCGCCCAGGCGCAATCTTCGCGCGCTTTCTCACAACGAGCTTGTGTCGCTTCTCGACGAGCTGGGACAGCCCAAGTTTCGCGCGAAGCAGATCGAGGACTGGCTTTGGGTGAAGAACGCCTCCGCGTTCGAGGACATGAGCAATCTGCCGAAGTCCCTCCGCGCAGCCCTGTCCGAGCGCTGTACGCTCGGAGGCGTCGAGGTCGCCGCACGCCAGCTCTCCTCTGACGGCAGCCGTAAATACCTTCTAAGGTTTGACGACGGCGTCTCCGTTGAGTGCGTAGGCATGCCCAGCCGCAACAAGCTTGCCGTCTGCGCTTCCACGCAGGCGGGGTGCGGCATGAAGTGCGCCTTCTGCGCCACTGGCGCCTCCGGCCTCACAAGAAGTCTTACCGCAAGCGAGATATACGAGCAGGTAATGCATGTGCGCGACGACTTCAACACGCGCGTCACAAGCGTCGTCCTTATGGGTCAGGGCGAGCCATTCATGAACTACGACGCGACCCTCGAAGCTCTTCGGCGTCTTAATTCCCCCGAAGGCGCTGGCATTGGCGCGCGCCATCTTACCGTCTCAACCAGCGGCGTCATCCCCATGATCAAGCGCTTTGCGAACGAGCCTGAGCAGTTCACCCTTGCCGTCTCGCTGCATTCCGCCGTCCAGCGCACCCGTGACATGCTCATGCCTGGCGTAAAGAAGTGGTCGCTACTGCATCTTTATGACATTATGGGTGAATACGTTGACAAAACCGGACGTCGACCCACCTACGAGTATGCGCTCATCAAGGGTGTCAACGATACCGAGGACGAGCTCTCCGCCCTTTGCGACTTCTGCCGTGATAACCTCGCGCACGTCAATCTCATCAAGCTGAACGAGGTCAAGGGGTCTCGCTTCCAGCCTTCCTCGGACGCAAGGGCAGGCGAATTCGTACGCAGACTTGCCTCGGTTGGCGTCGAAGCCACGATCAGAAACTCCCGTGGCTCCGACATTGACGCCGCGTGCGGGCAGCTTCGCCAAAACGTAGAGCGCAACAATGACTAGCGTTTCTTTCTTCTCTACCTGATGTCTATTTGTCGTCACTTTCCTAGAAACTATAAGGGGAGGAGACATGTTGTCTCCTCCCCTACCGCTATTGATATGACTTGGGCTTGTTCCTGCTCGTATCTTGAACTAGAAACCTATCTTTGCCCACTCTGCCTCGACGTCCAGCCTGTTCTGAATGACGTCTTCCTCTACGTAGGTCCCGATGTGGTCATCAGCGACACTCTTTAACTGATACATAACTTCTTTTACTTTTGATCCTGTTTCCACGAGCTTCTTGCGTGCCTCGGGTGTCAATAGCAGTTCATACACAGCTACCAGGGTACCAGTTATCACGACAAAGCCAACTAGTTTCCTTTTGAGAGAATCCACACTACTCCCCCAGACCGACGCCGACATTGCTGAGCTGCTCGACAAGTCTCGCAAGTTCTTCCTCGTCCTTGAACTCGATCTCAATCTTGTTCTTGTTGCGAACGGTCTTTACCTTGACGTTTGTGTCAAGCGCAAGACGCAGTTGCCTCTGGGCGCGCTTGAAGTATTGTGGAGCTGGTTGACGTTTTGGCTTCTCGTTCTCGTCTCCCCTGTCAGAATACAGTGGTGCAAGATTTTCTGTCTGCCTAACAGTAAGATTTTCGTCAACTACCTTCTGTGCGAGACGCAGTCTGCCATCCTCACCAGCAACCGCAAGTATTGCACGAGCATGCCCTGCGGTAATCTTTCCCTCCGCCATCATTTCCTGAACTTCCTCTGGAAGGTCAAGTAATCGTAGCGTATTTGCTATTGCAGACCTAGACTTTGAGAGCACCTTACCCAACTCTTCTTGCGTAAAGTCATTGTCTTTTAGTAGCTTCTGGTAGCCCTGGGCCTCTTCAATCGGGTTAAGATCTGATCTCTGCAGGTTTTCAATCAGTGCAAGCTTGAATACGTCATCGTCCGAGATCTCTTTAATATTGACAGGTATTTCCTTCAATCCTGCAAGCTTAGCGGCCTGATAGCGCCTTTCACCAGCTACAATCTCGTAGTTTTGCCCCTTCTTGCGTACGAGTATTGGTTGTAGAACACCGTTCTGCTTTATCGAATCAGCAAGCTCGTCAAGCAAATCCGGATCAAATGTCTTGCGTGGCTGATTCTTGTTGACTTTTATCTTTGAAATTGGCAGAGACGATTCCGGCGCCATTGCACCGACTTCAGCGTCTGCACCGCCCATGAGAGACTCAAGACCCTTTCCTAAACCACCCTTTTTAGCCACGGCGCACCACTTCCTTCGCTAACTTCGAATATGCAAGAGCACCTTTGTTAACACGAGAATACATTGTGATTGGGAGGCCATGGCTCGGTGCCTCAGAAAGTTTTACGCTCCTGGGAATCACAGTCTTGAAAACTTTGTTCCCAAAGTACTTCTTTACTTCCTCGACCACCTGTTTTGAGAGCGTCGTTCTGACGTCGTACATGGTCATAACAACACCAAATACGTCGAGATCCGGATTAAGGCGTCCTTTTACCATCTTCATTGATTCAAGGAGCTTCGTAACGCCCTCAAGTGCATAGAACTCACACTGAATCGGAATCAGCAATGAGTCTGCTGCAACTAAAGCATTAATCGTCAAAAGCCCTAATGACGGAGGACAATCGATAAACACATAGTCAAAATCGTCCTTAATCGGGGTAATGATATTTTTTAGAATGCTTTCTCTTGCAATCGCTGAAACTAGTTCAATTTCCGCTCCTGCCAATTGTATTGTTGCCGGAATAACAAATACTTTTGGTTCACATGTCGGCATAATGAGTTCTTCAATGGGATAATCATTCAAAAGAGCATCGTAAATATCGTTTTCTAGTTCCTCTTTTTCAATTCCATAACCACTGGAAGTATTTCCTTGTGGATCGAAATCGATTATCAGAACCTTCTTGTTACCTTCCCCAAGTGCAGCAGAAAGATTTACTGCTGTTGTAGACTTTCCCACTCCACCTTTTTGGTTGATTATTGCGATTACTTTAGATGAGCGATCGGGAAGGCCGCGCTTAACGTCCTTATAACTCAATTTTCCTCCCTTGATATTGTTGTTTTAGCGTCGTTTAGTGATCAAAGGCAGCTCTGATGATACACATAATGTTTCACGTGAAACAGTCTCATTCAACAATTGCAAGAAATAATTTTCAAAAAGTGGAGTATATAGCTAATCTTTGCGATGTTTCACGTGAAACTTCTTGTTTTGTAAGGTTAGCTTTCCGCTTATCAGTACTCTTAACGAATCTAACTATTGCTCAATATATAGTATTGCCTGTAATAGTGAGTGGATAATAATTGGTCAAACGAAGATTCGATAACTTTGATGGCCAGTCTTGGTTAAAACTAACTGATCCATACCAGTACTTATCGAACCTAGTCGATTTATTTTCTTTATGTTTCACGTGAAACATTGGATCAGTTCAATATAGTTGCTTGTTCTACATCATCTGTTTTTCAAATTTGATATTTCAACTCGATGGTTGTTACGTCATTCAACACTAAAACAGTGTCTTCAAAATTGTTAACACGATTTTTGAATGTTCTACACTGCTGAAACAGTAGAAACTGTTACTGAATAGCAGAGCATGTGATAGGGATAGGGATAGGTGTAGTGCCATTAACACACATGTTTATCAATTGAACTAATATGAAATTCTTGTTCTCAATCGTGTTGCTTAGGCAATCCTACTTATAAGTAATTCCATTCGCAAATAATTCATTCATTTTAATAATTTTGATTTCTATTAATGCGTAAATTAAAGAATTAGAACGGACCCTAACGTTTCACGTGAAACGTTAGGGTCATAAAATCATTCGAGAGTGTTACTTTGATACGAGAACATTGGCGTTATGACTTACAAAGGTTTGTGTTTAGCTGCACCCACGGCCCTTGGTAATTTGATTTTGGCTTTGCAATTCTTAATGTATGCAAATATCTCACGATGACCAGAATCATTAGGCAACTCATATGTCTCTTGTGAGAGAAGCGTTAGACCGCAAATTTCTGCAGCACGATTTGCATCAGTTCGTTCAGCATCAGAGACGTTACCTTTAGAAGCAACGAGAATCCCGTTAGTCACGAGTAGGGGAGAGGCATACTCGATAAGAACACGTAACTCAGCAACAGCTCTTGCAACTACAAAGTCGAAGTCGGCAGTATTCTTTTTAGCAAGTTCTTCTGCACGCATGGAGCTGGTGCAGACAGTATTCAGACCAAGTGTGTCTACGAATTCCTTCACGGCAGTAATCTTCTTACCAACTGAATCAAGAAGCAACGTATCCAAGCCTGAATATATTGCTAGAGGTATTCCAGGAAAACCTGCACCAGTTCCAATATCTAGTAGTCGGAGATTTTTGACCCTCTGAGAGCTAAAATAAGAGGGGTTTATCACAAGTTCCCGATTAGTAGTCGCATTAGAACAAGATAGGGTCTTAAATCGGCTCTCAGCGCCTCTCACGAGAGATGGTAGAAAAAGAAGAGAATCAAGTATATGTCTGACAACACCATCCTCTAAAGAGATAATACGTGTAAGGTTTAAATACTTATTTTTTTCCTCAACAAGCAGAAGATGGTTAACCATCAAATCAGCCTGATCCACCGTAAGCTCGATGCAATACTCCTGAGCGAGTTCGCATATCTTTTTAGAGAGAGCATCTGTTTCAGACATCAGGAATTTCCATTTCTAGAATTCATGTCGGACTAAGACATCTACATATCTGCATGACTAACTATAAGCGCATTGACAAAACTTCACGCATCGAGAGTTTTTGTCATACCAAATGGTATTTGAAATACATGGATATGACTAGTTGCAGTACAAGCATGAACGAGTGTTTTTGGGAAAGACATCAAAGCCATCGTATCGAGATACACATTGAGCCACATAAAACATGTTTTCGACCAATTCCCAATCATCCTACATACAGTCGATGAACATGTATGACGGTTGGCGTCGCCAACACCCACCAAGACCAGAAAACATAGAAGCGGAGCCAAGAGTAACGGACCAAGGAGATAAGACATATACCGGAAATCTTGTCATGTCAGCACTTCGCGAACGACGCCGTGCAACTAAATAATAGGAAGATTGAAGGGGACTACGACGGATGGCTTTGGTACTTCCAAAGGACCGGACACCAGACAACATAGATAGAAAGAGAATACGAAGCCGAGACCACGATCACAGTCAAAGCTAAAGATGGGAGTGATGGCGGAGACAGATGCGAGGCATCAACGGCACGCTGTCCACTGACAGCGTATTGCCAAATATGGAATGTCACAATCGCGAAGCACAATCAAGCTCAATCGTGGAACGTCAAAAAGGACCCTCTCATAATGGGGGAACGACTCATGGACGGGACAATGCCATAGAAAACGACCTGCCTCGATGAAAGAGACAGGTCGTTTCTTGTAAGCCACGAGCCCAGACGTGAGTCCAGATAATGCCAGGAACTAACTGCGAACGTACGTAATGATGACGCGGCGGTCGGGATCCTCTCCCTCGGAATGCGTCGTGACGTCAACGTCATCAACGAGAGCGAGGTGTACGAGGCGGCGCTCATAGGCGTTCATCGGAGGCATGGAAACCTGACCCTGCTGGCGCTTTGCGCGAGCCGCGGCGCTACGCGCGAGTCCCATGACCTTCTCCTTACGGCGACTCTTGTAACCCTCAATGTCAATTACGATGGGATAGTGGAACTTGAGGGTATTAGACATAAATGATGAAATTATCATCTGGAGAGCGTCGAGGGTGCGGCCGTGGCGTCCAATAAGAATTGCAAGATCTCCGCCAGAGACGTCGAGAATGAGCTCACCTTCGTCCCCCTCGTACTCGTCCACCGAGACGCTGTCCTCGCCAAAGTAGGAGAGGACACCGCGAACACAACCGACCGCCGAGTCGGCAATCTTGTCTATCTCCTCGTCGGTAAGATCGATTCCCGCCTCGTAGTGCTCGCGAATGGATGCGAATACGTCTGCGGGAGCATTCTCGCCGGAGACGACTCCCTCGCCGGCGTCCGCGACACCCTCGAGGTCGGAGGCGAGGTTTTGGTCCGAAACCTCGGTCCCTTCTTCCATCACATCGTCCACAGTACTTACCTCCTCAAACAGCGCGACGACCACCCGTCGCGCAGAAACAGAATCAAAAGACAGCGCAGCGCCGAAAGACCTAGCCCTTCTTGTGCGGACGAGGCTTCTTCTCCTTGCGGACGACGTCAACCTGGACGGGCTGGTTCTTCATTTGCTCCTCCGTCTCACGCTTGACCTTGTCCATCACTCGCTGGGTGACGATCTTCTGCTGCACGACCTGCCACAGGGCGGACGTATCGTAGTAAAGCAAAACTGCAGCCGGAACGGTCCAGCCAAACCAAAGCATCATACCCGCCATGACCACGCCCATGATGAGTGAGGTCTGGCGCTGCTCCTCGGGAGTGTTGGAGAGATTCATGATCATAGGGATAAGCGTCAGAACACCAAACGCGACATCAAAGACGATGTACACCCACGCGCCGGCAAGCCCGCTCGAAGCGAACATCTCAGATGCTGACACCGAGAGCGAGGGGAGGACCCCCAGGAAGTGCGCGTCCGCGGGAACCTGCTTGGCAACCGTGAAGAGGGCGAAGAACACGGGCATCTGAATGATGACGGGGAGGCACCCACCCATGGGGTTAAATTTGTTCTCGGCATAGAACTTACGCATCTCTTCCGCCTGGCGCTCGGGATCGTTGGCATAGCGATCCTGAATCTCCTTCATCTTTGGCTGAAGAGCCTGCATACGAGCGCTCGATGCCGTGGACTTTGTCATGAGCGGCATGACGAGTAGACGGATGATAAAGGTAAGGATGATGATGGCCAGTCCCCAGTCACCCGAGAACTGCTCGAGCGCACTCAAGACATTGGCAAGAAAGTTAACAAACCAATCCCACATGGTTCCTCCGAGCTTTGGTTTAGAGGCGGGCCTTCTCGTCCGCCCTGATCGTACTAGGGGACGGGATCGTATCCGCCCTTGTGAAATGGGTTACAGCGCAGGATACGGCGAAAGCCCAACCACGTGCCGCGGAGAGGTCCGTACTTCTGGATCGCCTCCAAGGCATATTGGGAGCACGTCGGCTCGTATATGCACGAGGGCGGAAGAAGGGGAGAGACGTATTTCTTGTATCCCCGAATGAGTGAAATGAGGAGCTTCTCTACCATGCCCTGCCTCACTCCTTCGACGGAGACGACCCCTGCTCCTGCTCCGTGCGTATCCCCGCGCGAGAGAGAATCGACTCTATGGCGACGCTCACCTCGGCAGGAGTGCTTTCGTGCGTCTGTCGCGTGGCGAAGAGGATGATTCTCGTGCCTTCTATGGGCATTCCGCTCAAGCGGGCTGCCTCGCGAAGGATCCTCTTGCACCGGTTCCTGTAGACTGCGTTACCCAACCTCTTAGGTGCAACAAAGGCGACCTTTTCAGAGCCGCCTTCGTCATACCTCAGAACTGTTGCGCGCACGAGCCTATGATTGACCCGCTTGCCACCGGTGAAGACCTCCTCAAATTCCTTTTTGGATTTGATGGTCTCCATGGCTTTCCTAGACAGTGAGCCTCTTGCGGCCCTTGGCGCGGCGACGGGCGAGGACGGCACGGCCACCCTTGGTTGCCATGCGAGCGCGGAAGCCGTGGGTCTTGGCACGCTTCCTCTTGTTAGGCTGATATGTACGCTTCATGTCTGTTCCTCCATGAATATTGAACGTCGAACTAATAGCGTCAAGCCCCAAAATTGTAGAGGTCTTTGCTCCAAAATGTCAATTTTTTCTCAGCTAGGCCCCACAATTCACTTTTCGTGCGTTTTTCTCTACTTAAAGTCGCGGGAAAATGACGGTGAAATACCTTATACCTTTTGAATGAATGCTGAATGATTTTCAGAAAAAGTTTCTTTCTATCTGCGGTTTCTTCATGCCATGATGTTATTATCTTTCACCCGAATATTTTTGGTAACCACAGTTATCGACAATGTTTATTCGTTTGTTGAAAACTTTCTTTTGCTTTTCTTTCGTTTTGAAAGTTTTCTTCAAGGGTTGAATAGATGTTGATAAGTAGAGAGGGAGGGGAGATACCTGCCATGACGCACGCCTTCTATCCGTTCGTGGAGAACGAAGGTGGTTTCCCTGCCCCCTCTAAACCGACACCTGATAAATCGGATAACGACACGAGCGGCGCACAGGGAAAACCAGCGGACACCTCGCTCGACCTTCGCGGAGCAAACGTTACGCTTGAGGTCAAGTACCCTGCGCGAATTGCCGTATATGACGATGTAGCAGCAGCGCCGCGTGTCGTCGTGGTAGAACCGAAGGGCGTGCGTGACTACCTCGAGGAAATAACCAACACCGTGGTCCGCCTCGAGAAAGAACAGGGTGGGTCGATACCCTTCATGGTCATTCGTGAGGTTGTCGAGAACTTCATTCACGCATACTTCATCGAACCAACCATCAGCATCCTGGATGGAGGGGAGACCATTCGCTTCTCCGACCAGGGCCCGGGAATACGCGAGAAGGAACGGGCTCTCGAGTACGGCACCACCTCGGCGACCGAAAGCATGAAGCAGTACATTCGTGGCGTGGGATCAGGACTACCCTATGCCCAGCAATACATGGCCGACAGGGGCGGCACGCTCACCATCGAGGACAACATATCTGGAGGAACGATCGTCACCATTTCAGCCTTGGAGCCGGAGGGGGAGGATCAGCCAGCAGTAAACCCAATGATGTCAGCACCTCAGGGCTCGGACACGCAGCCAACTGTGCAGGCCACATACGCTGGTGATAGCTCCCGAACGTATCCAAACGCATATCCTTCCGGATATCCAGGCATGTACCAGCAGGGCATCTACCCGCAGAACGTCGCGCCCGCGCCCTACCCGGGGGCTCCATACCCAGTGGTTTACCCAACCTACCAGGCACCCTGGCCAGGAATGGCCCCCATGGTCGCCCCGGCGGCTCCACGGGAGCATATGCAACAGATGCCGCCCTACGCTACCACGCCCGCGCCGGAAGTGCCCATGGAAATAGCCCTTACCGAGCGCGGGAGAAAAATTCTCTCCTACCTTTCCTCTCACGAGTCCGTGGGAGGCGCAGACCTCGCTCGAACCTTCGGCAGCTCACAACCAACCTGGTCGCGGGAACTCCACTCTCTCGAGGAAAAGGGTCTCATACGTAAGCGACCGGGAGGACAGAGACGCGAACTCACTGACTCCGGTCGGGCGTTTCTCTCCCGATTCCCTCAAACATAGACCCCCATTTCAAAAAAAGAGAACCGTTGGACGTCTGCTTCATGACTCACTAGCACCAAGGTTCCTTTAACGAGTAGATGCAGTGAGCGCAAACTTCGTCAACATTGGCGGCAAGTTTTCATCATATAATGGGGAGACTTTTCAACAAACGCGAGGTAATTGGTGAACATGGACCCCACTCTGGAATCAGATGCGGATATCCTTTGGCGAGACGTGCTGACACTCTTGGCTGAAAGGGACGTCCCGGCAGCAAACCTAGCCATGATCAGGAGCTGTCAGGCCACAGCATTCGACGGTGACACCCTCACCATTTCAACCAACATGGGCTTTGCTCAGAAGAAGATAAAACAGCAGGCACCACTGATTGAGGAGTGCCTTGAGCAGGCCGCCTTCCAACCTGTGCACCTCGAGGTGGCACTCTCGCACACTCGTGAGCACGCACCCATCGAGACGAAGACAGAAATGACGCGCGAGGAAATACGCCAGGCAAACCTGGTCGCGCAGGAAGGGATCTCATCGAGTACCGATGGAGTGACGGTCGGCACGGGCGGCGTCGTGTCTGCAGCAGGTGATGCGGGTGGGCGCGCCAGTGGGAAGACTACTCACGCACGCACGGCAACATCTATCGGCGAACAAAGCTCCTTCGTAAACGAGTCACTCAGTGCCTCGGACTCAAAATTGACCTTTGGTCGCTTCGTGGCAGGCGATGAGAACATGCTTGCCTACGAGGCCGCAAAGCAGGTGGCAAACGGAGAGAACAAGAGCTACAACCCTCTGTTCATCTACGGAAAGAGTGGTCTCGGCAAGACTCACCTACTTCGCGCCATACAGAACTACATCGTCGAGAACGATCCATCACGCCTGTGCGTCTACCGCACCTCGACAGAATTTATAAACGACTACGTCGAGGCAATGAAGAACGAGGAGGCCTCGGCCGGGGCGGTTCTCGCGCGCGACTACCAGAACGTGGACGTTCTCATCATCGACGACATCCAGAACATGAGGCGTGCGGCGCGCACCATCGAGTTCTTCTTCGACACATTCAACGCCCTCGCGAGCAAGGGAAGGCAGATCGTGCTCGCTGCAGACCGCGCACCGTCTCAGCTCGGCATGGGCGACAGCAAGTTCGACGAGCGCGAGACGAGCCGCATGGACTCCGGCGTGACCGTGAGCATCCAAGTTCCCGACTATGAGCTCAAGCTCAAGCTCATAAACAACTTCTACGAGCGTATGAAGCAAGACGCAGAGGCCGAGCACATCGCGGGTCTCACGGCCAACATCTCCGATGACATGCGTCGCCTCATGGCAGAGCGCTCCGGAACGAACATCCGCGTCATCGAGGGATTCGTCCAGACCTGTCTCATGACGGCACACGGCAAGGAACGCAAAGGCGAGGAGCTCGGGCGCGAGGACATCTTGCGCATCTCCCAGGCGAAGTGGCCATCTGGGCAGAAAATACTGACGATCGAGCAGATACAGAAGGCCGTTGAAGGATACTACGACGTGGCACACACCGACCTCGTTGGATCGAAGCGCAACAAGGAGTTGATGGAACCCCGCCACGTTGCCATCTGGCTTACGCGCGAGCTCACGGACAATACCCTCGCTGATATCGGCAAGAAGTTTGGTGGTCGCAGCCATGCCACCGTCAAGCACAGCATCTACTGGGTCGAACGGACCTCGAAAGAAGACCGCATCTTCCAGGATCGTGTGCAGACGCTAAAGGACAACATAACCGATACGAGTTAGAGGCCACATGGCCAGGCGAGTGTTAGCGGGCACCTTGGGTATCACGGTAAGGAGACGAAGGGCGAAGTTGTTTATCGTTAGGTAGAAAACATGTCGGCACGTGTCGAAAACCGCGCCGTTGGTGTTGACAAAGATTTCGCGTGCGAACACTGTAGAAAAGGCGCGAAAGAAATGAAGATGGGAAATGTCGACAAGACAGACTTTCTACCTGCGGCGATATTAGCTTCTAAACATTTCTACAACGCCTATTACCATTACTAAGCTTTATCTAATATATAAGTACTAATAACAAGGAGAGGCACCTATGAAGTTCACTGTAAGTCAGTCGGCACTGTCCGAGGCCCTGGCCGTCGTTACCAAAGGCATGGCGTCGAACTCGACGCTCGCCATCCTCTCCGGCATCTACATCAAGGCGGAAGATGGCATGCTCGTCTTCCAAACTACCAACCTCACCATCTCCATTCGCCACAGGATTGCCGCCAACGTAGAGGAGCCAGGGGAGACGGTTGTCTCAGGCAAGATTCTCTCCAACATCGTAAAGACCCTCCCCGATGCCGCCGTTGAGTTCGAGGGAGGGGAGAGGGTCGTCTCCATCACCTGCGACAAATCGACCTTCCGCCTGAACACCCTAGACCCGCGCGACTTCCCCGAGTTTCCTCAGTTTGCGCTCGAACAGACGATTGAGCTTCCGAGCGCGCTTCTCTCGGAGCTGGTCGACAAGGTCTACAAGGTGACGAGCAAGGATTCCTCGAGGCCAGTACTCGCAGGTGTTCTCCTTACCGTGGAGGAGAACACAATTCGCTTGGTCGCGACCGACTCTTTCCGCATGGCCGTCGCCGACTCCAACGTCGAGACGTCCACACTTGACGGCACCTTTACCACCATCGTTCCCGGCAATACCTTCCATGATGTCCTCACGCTGCCCTCTATGACGGAGACCGTACTTATTGGCACGACGGACAGTCAGGTGGTGTTTGTGTTCGGCAACACCACCTACATCGCCCGTAAGATCGACGGCCAGTTCCCCAACTATCGTCAGGTCATACCGCCCAGCTGCAACACCACGGTCGAGATTGACCTTCCACAGTTTGCCGCTGCGCTCAAGCGCGTATCGGTCATCGCCCTCTCGAATCCCTCCGTCAGGTTCGATATCGACGCTGATGGCAAGGTTATGAAGCTCTCCGCGAGCTCACCTGACCAGGGAGAGTCGACCGAGACCATCCCCGTAGAGGTTACGGGTGAGGGTATGTCCATTGCCCTCAACTACCACTACATCTTCGATTGCGTGAACGCAGCCTCCGGCGAGGATAAGATCACGCTCGAGCTCCAGAGCACCATGCAGCCGGGCATCTTCAAGTCCTACTCTAAGATCAACTACCTCTACCTGCTGATGCCTGTCAGGATATAGCGTGGGGCTTTCCGTCGAGAGACTCGGTATGCGCAACTGGCGCAACTTTGGGGAGAGGAGTGTCGACTTTTCTCCGGGCATGACCGTGCTGTGCGGACACAACGCTGTTGGCAAAACCAATACGGTAGAGGCGCTGCAGATGCTTACGGCGGGCATCTCGTTTAGAAAGCCGAAGCCTGCGCAGCTCATTCGCGAGGATTGCGAGAGTGCTAAGATTTCCGCACGTCTCACGGGTGATCGTCGCGTTGTTGATGTGTCGTGCAAGATTGAGCCGACGAGAAAACGTTTCACGAGAAACGGTAAGAAGTGCACAGCGCAGGACCTTCCTGAGACACTCATGTCGATTCTTTTCAACCCGGATGACCTCTCGTTCGTGAAGCGCGGGGCATCATACCGCCGCGACGAGCTGGATGGTTTCGGCAGGCAGGCAAATCGCGGCTACGGCAAGGTGCTATCGGCCTATTCCCGCGCGGTCGAGCAGCGCAATCGTCTTCTTAAGGAGGATTATCCCGACCTTGCCCTACTGGATGCCTGGGATGCATCGGTCGCGCTCGGTGGCGCTACGCTCCTCGTTGCCCGCCTCCATCTCTTTGAGCGGTTGCGCGAGCAGATTCGTACGGTCTACGAAGAGATATCCGAGGGCGAGAAACTTGAATGTACGTATGAGTCTTCTCTTGGAGAAGACCTGTCCGGTCTCTCGCGCGGCGAGGTATGTGACCTCTTTGCGGCAAGGCTTGCCGAAGGGCGCTCCGACGACATTAGGCGCCAACAGACGCTTATCGGCCCACAAAGGGACGACCTTCTCTTCACTATCGACGGCCGCGACGCCCGGGCGTTTGCTTCTCAGGGACAGCAGCGCTCAATCGTCCTTGCTTGGAAGATGGCCGAGGTTAGGCTGGCACGTGAGGTGGTGGGGGAACAACCGTTGCTCCTTCTCGATGACGTGATGAGTGAGCTTGACGAAAGGCGTCGGTCTGCCATGACGCGCTTCATCCAGAACGGCATACAGACGGTTGTCACCACGACGAACCTAGGTTATTTTCCAGAAGACCTGCTGGACGGTGCGAAGGTGGTGATGATGGATGGCGCGGAGGGGTGACCCTACCTACGAGCTCGAGGGTAACAGGGAAAACAACCACGAGACGTTGGCAAATCTCATCTCCGACTTCGTTGGAACAGACATGAGGTCGCGCATGAGCGCCGCTCAGCGCGCTGCCGCTGCTTGGTATGGCTCCAACGGCGACGTGGAACGCGCGCACACTACGGGTGTCTTCCTCAAGAGGCCAAGGCACAAGGGTGATCCTCCCATCCTGGGCGTCTACGTGGATTCCCACTCTCGACTGACGGACTTCACGGTGAATCGAGAGATATACCTTGCCCGTTTGCACAACGCAGGCCTCGAGGTGTCTGGCATCGAATTCTTGCTTACTCGTCGAAGCGCGGATTCCGTAGCGAGCGCGGGCGAGCCCGCCCCGCGCGGGAATGCCTCATTATCCGAGTCAAAAGCCAAGAAATTCTCACCCTCCGATGCGACAACTAAAACGATTGAGCTGCCCGAACTCACTGATGCACAGAGGGACGAGGTTACACGGGCAACCGAGATGCTGTCGGAGCCGCTTAGGGCGAAGGTGGCATGGGCAATGAGTTATTCGATGCGCCGCCAGATGTACAACCGGATTCGCGAAGCGCACGACGGCTCTTATGGTGGAGACGAGTAAAGAATTGCCTAATCCGGAGCCACGCGTCTACAAAACCCTCACACATGCGCGATATTGGAACAACGTTGTTAACCACATTAACAAGACAAATGCCTCTAATTTAGCCCTCTGAGAGCCTTACACAAGGTTTTTGCAAGCAATAATGAGTCATTTTGTCCCTGTCCTGAGGTAACAACAGGCAATATGAAGTAAAATGGTCAAGTCTCTGTGTTTTGAGATTGAGAGGAACCCCGAGTGGCAAAAAAAGAAAGTAAGTACGGCGGAAGTGAGATCAAGGTTCTCAAGGGCCTCGAGGCCGTCCGCATGCGTCCCGGCATGTACATCGGCACCACGAGTGCCGCGGGCCTGCACCACCTCGTGTGGGAGATCGTCGACAACTCGGTCGACGAGGCGATGGCCGGCTTCTGCACCAAGATTGCGGTCACCGTGCACCCCGACAACTCGATCACCGTCGTCGACAACGGTCGAGGCATCCCCGTCGACAAGCACCCGACGGAGAGGAAGCCGACGCTCGAGGTCGTGCTTACCATCCTGCACGCCGGCGGCAAGTTCGACAACAACGCCTACAAGGTCTCCGGCGGCCTGCACGGCGTCGGCGTCTCCGTCGTGAACGCCCTTTCCAAGCGCCTGATTGCGCAGGTCAAGCGCGACGGCAAGATCTATGAGATGGAGTTCGCCCGCGGTAAGACCACCAAGAAGATGGAAGAGGTCGGCAAATCAAAGGCGACGGGAACCACCATCACCTTCTGGCCCGACGACACGATCTTCGAGTCCACGGTCTACGACTTTGACACCCTGCACGACCATCTGCAGGAGACCGCCTTCTTGAACAAGAACCTCAAGATCATCCTCACCGACGAGCGCGAGCTCACGCCCCGTGTGGTCGAGTTCTGCTACTCCGGCGGCATCAACGACTTCGTCAAGTACCTCAATCAGGAGAAGACCATCCTCCCCGGGCTCTCCCGCCCCATCTACATCGAGGGTAAGACCGACGAGGACACGCCGCTCGCCAAGAAGGGCGAGGTGGAGGTGTCCATCCAGTGGAACACGGGTTTCTCGGAGAGGGTCATGTCGTTTGCGAACGACATCTACACTGAGGAGGGCGGCATGCACCTCGAGGGCTTCCGTACGGCCCTCACCAAGGTGGTCAACGAGTATGCCCGCAGCCACAAGCTGCTGAAGGAGAAGGACTCCAACCTCACCGGCGACGACATCCGCGAGGGCCTCACGGCAGTCATCTCCGTCAAGCTGCCCGACCCGCAGTTCGAGGGCCAGACGAAGGCCAAGCTCGGTAGCTCCTACATGCGCACGCTCACCAACAAGATCGTGACCCAGGGACTCTCCGAGTACCTCGAGGAGCATCCCAACCAGGCGAAGGAGATCTTCAAGAAGGCCGCCCAGGCGGCGAAGGGGCGCCTTGCCGCGCAGAAGGCTCGTCAGGCGACCCGCCGCAAGGGTCTTCTCGAGAGTGCGTCGCTTCCCGGCAAGCTCGCCGACTGCTCGGTGAAGGACGCCGAGATGACCGAGCTCTTTATCGTCGAGGGCGACTCCGCAGGCGGCTCGGCCAAGATGGCGCGCGACCGCTCCATCCAGGCCGTCCTGCCGCTTCGCGGAAAGATCCTCAACGTCGAGCGCGTGCAGGAGCACCGCGCCCTTTCGTCCGACACCATCACCTCGCTCATCACGGCCATCGGCACGGGCGTGGGTCCCGAGTTCAACATCGAGAAGGCGCGCTACCACAAGATTGTCATCATGACCGATGCCGACGTCGACGGTGCGCACATCCGCATCCTGTTGCTCACCTTCTTCTACCGCTTTATGCGCCCGATGATCGAGGCCGGCTACATCTACGTCGCACAGCCGCCCCTCTACCAGCTCAAGCCCAAGGGCAAGAAGCGCGGCAAGTACCTCTACACAGACGAGGAGCTCGCCCTCGAAGCGAAGAAGTACGAGGACCCCTCTCGCTACACCGTTCAGCGCTACAAGGGCCTCGGCGAGATGGATCCCGAGCAGCTCTGGTCCACGACGATGGAGCCCAAGAATCGCATCATGCTGAGGGTCACCATCGAGGACGCGATGGCCGCCGAGCGCGCCGTCTCCGACCTCATGGGCACCCAGGTGGAGAAGCGCAAGGACTTCATCCAGACCCACGCAAAAGACGTCCGCTTCCTCGACATCTAACGAAAGGCTAGCCAGTGGCAGACGACAACAACAACTTCAACGACGACCTCGAAAACGAGGCCGATGACCTCGACCTCAACGGCGAGGATGTCGACGAGGAGACCGACGCCTTCGGTGCCGACGACTCTGACGACGAGGCCGACGAGGACGACTACGATGATGACTCCGACGAGGAGTATGGTGACGACTACGACGAGGGGGGCGAGGGAGAGCAGAGCCTCAACCTCGCCGGCGCGGGCCTCTCCCATACCATCTCCGACGAGGCGGGAACCCGTCTCGACCTTACCGACATCCACGGCGGCGCCCTCAAGCCGACGGACCTCTCATCCGAGATGAAGGCATCCTTCCTCGAGTACTCGATGTCCGTCATCGTAGCCCGCGCACTCCCGGACGTTCGCGACGGTCTCAAGCCTGTCCACAGGCGCATCCTCTACGCCATGAACGAGGCACACATCGTTCCCTCCCGCCCGCACAAGAAGAGTGCCTGGACGGTCGGCGAGGTCATGGGCAAGTACCATCCGCACGGAGACGCCGCCATCTACGACTCGATGGTCCGCATGGCGCAGGACTTCTCCATGCGTCTGCCCCTGATTGACGGGCACGGCAACTTTGGCTCCATCGACGGCGATCCCCCCGCGGCCATGCGCTACACCGAGAGTCGCCTCACCTACGCGGCGATGGCCATGCTGCAGGACCTCGACAAGGAGACAGTCGACCTCCAACCCAACTACGACGAGTCCCTCCAGGAGCCCGCGGTCCTTCCCGCCCGCTTCCCCAACCTGCTCGTCAACGGCTCGTCGGGCATCGCCGTCGGCATGGCGACCAACGTGCCTCCCCACAACCTCAAGGAGGTCGTCGACGCGGTCTGTCTCATGATCGACAACCCCGACGCCACGACCGAAGAGCTCATGACGGTTCTTCCCGGCCCCGACTTCCCGACCGGCGGCATCATCATGGGCACCTCCGGCATCAAGGAGGCCTACGAGACTGGTCGAGGCACCATCACGGTCCGCTCGAAGGTGCACGTTGAGAACATCGGCAAGGGTGGCCGGCAGCGCCTCGTCGTTACCGAAATCCCCTATGCCGTCAACAAGGGCACACTGCAGGAGCGCATTGCACAGCAGGTCAACGAGAAGCACATCGAGGGCATATCCGACATGCGCGACGAGTCCAACCGCAAGGGCATGCGCATTGTCATCGACCTCAAGAGTGGTGCCGTGCCCCAGGTCGTGCTCAACAACCTCTAC
>JAGAWD010000361.1 GCA_017941585.1 Olsenella sp.
AGCTCGTACAGGTCGGTGTTGAGTGCCACGTCACTGGGCTTGGTGATGTCTGTCAGAGCCATGGGGCCCCCTTCACTATGGGAAAAACCATTGTCGAACGAGAAGACGCGCTGCAGCTAGCGTATCACTTGCCCCCGTCCCCATCCCCCAAAAGCCGCTCTCCGCGGGGCATTTGCGGCGAATCCTAACGCCCGAGTGTCATGGCGAGGACGATGGCGACGACGGCGACGAGAAGGGCCAGGAGGACCACCTTCTGCCCAAGGGGCATCCTCAGGTCGTCGTCGGGCTCCATGAGTTTGGCGTTGTGCTCGCGCAGCTGCCGCGCGCGCTCGTCCTTCTCGCGCTCTCTCTCCGATCTCGCGTGCTCGGCCTTGAGCCTCTCAAGCTCGCCGCGTTCGCGACGGGCGCGCTCGGCCTCCTCCCTCTTGGCCTTCTCGGCACGAAGGACCTCGAGCTCCGCCCGCTCCTCGGCACTCAACTCTTGGTTCTGGTCACTCATGTTCTCCTCCGGTTCGAGCTCTTCGGGGCACTCCCCCGTCTTATGCATTCGTCGATGGGGGAACTTCCAGTTCGCGGCCCACGACGCCAGTCGCATCAAAGGGCGGCACGAAGCTCTCGGAGACCGTTCCCCCCTGCTGCCACCACAGCCGATCGAAGCCCAGGTCGTCCGCACGGTCCAGCACGGTCTCGTACTCGTCCTCGGTCACGGCGCGAGAAAGCGGGCCTCCCATGGCGCGACATCGTTCGTTTGGCGTGTACTGGTTCATGACGGACAGGTCGACGTCGTTTCCCGCAAGCTCCCAAACCCGGTCGAGGACGGCCAGAGAGTCCGCCACGTGACCGGGAAGGACCAGGTGCCTGACAATGATGCCGCGGCGCATGACGCCCCTGTCGTCGACAAGCCTTCCGCCGCGCTCTCTGAGCGACGTAAGCATCTCCCCCAGCGCAGCAGCGGCAACCTCGGGATAGTCACGGGCGCCCGAGAGCTCTCCCGCAAGTTCGGCAGACGCGTACTTGAAGTCGGTCAGCCACACGTCCACCACATCCGCCATGCCACGGACGGCGGAGGCCGTCTCGTATCCCGACGTGTTGCAGACGATGGGAAGATCCATGCCCGCCGCGCGCGCAAGACTGACCGCCTCCCGTATGTAAGGCGCAAAGTGCAGGGGCGTGACCAGGTTGACGTTGAGCGCGCCCTGGTCGGCGAGCTCGAGCATCATCTGGGCAAGCCGACGAACACTCACCTCGACGCCGAACCCCTCCTGCGAGATCTCGTGGTTCTGGCAGAAAACGCAACGCAGCGGGCAACCGGTGAAGAATATGGCGCCCGAGCCCGCCTCGCCCGAAATGGGAGGCTCCTCCCAAAAGTGCAAGGCGCAGCGGGCGACACGCAGCTTCGCCGTGGCGCCGCAGAGGCCCGATGCCCCGCTCGACCGGCGTGCATGGCAGTTCCGCGGGCACAGCTCGCAGGCGTCGAAAGCCGAAAGGTCCAAGGAAGATCGCCTCGCGTAAGAAAAAAGCCCGGATGGTGGGCATCCGGGCAACCGTCCAAAATGGTGGAGATGAAGGGATTCGAACCCTCGGCCTCTGCCTTGCGAAGGCAGCGCTCTCCCAGCTGAGCTACATCCCCAAGCAATCGCGCAAGAGGCATTGTCGCAATTCACGAGCGCTATGTCAACAATTATTTTCAGACCACA
>JAGAWD010000362.1 GCA_017941585.1 Olsenella sp.
CCTTGCGTTTCTCAAGCAGTGAAGAACTATAATAGTCACCCGACAACCTTCGTGCAAGCTAGGATTGCACGTACACGCCGACTCCACAATCCACCCACATGACGACGCGTATCCGGCATGACAACGCACATCCGCCGGATGCCGATCACAAAAAAGTGCGGCCGCACCGGGACTTGCAAAAGGATACTGCACCCCTCCCCTACGCGCACGTCACATCACCGCCGTTACTCGCCGCCACTACCAGGCAAAGATGACCGAGGTGTCTCCCGCAGACACCTCGGCGCGAGGGTCCCAAAGACGTGCGAGATGCGCGCAGCTATCCACAATGTTGGGAGAGTACACTCGGCGCAGGCCGGCGGACGGCCTCACGTGCGGGGCGGCGCCTCTCTGAGGGGAGGTGTTGCCTATGGTACTCATCACCGCTGCGTTCGACGTGGTCGCGGGACTGCTGAAGGTCCTTCGGGCTCTGATCGAGCTCGAGGCCGCAAAGAGCGAGAGGAGGGAGGGCCATGCCGAGGCACGTAGGCCCAGGCACCTTAGAAAGTAGGGGCCTCGCGGTGCTGGAACACCCGAGGCCCTAAAACGAACTAACGGCGCCGCCTAGAGATGGACGTAGGCCGCCGTCGGCTACATCTTCGCACCACGGAAGGGCGTAGTCAATTGCTTTTTTCGCTCCCGAACCATGGGGAATGCGTTGAACGCGACGAGCGCGCGAGTGCGATGCGGTCGACACCCGTCAAACAACGCCCCATGTCACAATCAGCGAAACAGATTCAGCCGGACACGTGCCCTTCGGCAGTGCTCGCCATACAATCGTCAATGCCTCGGGGAGCAGATGCCCCCCGCAGCAAAACGTCCGTGCAGCCGGAGCTCACACGAACGGCGCCGTGCGGCCGGAGCTCACGCGGCCGGCGCAACGCGGCGGACCCGAGACAACGAACCACCCGGGAGTAACAACCCCGCAACGGCAGGCGAAGCGAGGAGGCACCATGCCCATCGTCGACGCGCACGCGCACATCTATCCCGACAAGATCGCGGCCAAGGCGGTCTCGGCCGTCGGGCAGTTCTACGGCATGGAGCAGGCCATGGCGGGCAAGGGCTCCCCCACCGACCTTCTCGCATGCGGCACGCCCGCCGGCATCACCCACTTCGTCGTGCACTCCGTCGCGACGACGGCGCACTCCGTGCCGACGATCAACGACTTCATCGCCTCCGAGTGTGCCGCACACCCCGAATTCATCGGCTTCGGCACGATGCACCCGGACTTTGGGGACATGGAGTCCGAGGTCGAGCGGGCGCTGTCGCTCGGCCTTCGCGGCTTCAAGCTTCACCCCGACGTCCAGGGCGTCGACATGGACGACCCGCGCCTGATGGACTTCTACGAGATCATCGCCGGCCGCGCACCGCTCGTCGTGCACACGGGCGACTACCGCCACGATCACTCCAGCCCGAGGCGCCTCGCGCGCATACTGAGGGCTTTTCCCGACCTCGTGGTCGACGCCGCGCACCTGGGCGGATGGTCCGTCTTCGACGTGGCGTTCGACGTCCTGCACGAGGACCTCGTGAGGGCCGAGCGCCTCTACGTGGACGCGTCGAGCTCCTTCGCCTGGATCGGCCGGCGGCACATGCGCGAGCTCATCCGCCTCTGGGGCACCGACCGCGTCATGTTCGGCAGCGACTATCCCATGTGGGACCCGGCGCACGAGCTAGGCGAGATGCGGCGGTCGGGGCTGTCCGAAGGCGAGCTCGAGCGCGTGCTCTGGAGAAACGCCGCTGCCTTCACCGGGGCGGACGTCGCCTAGCGCGGCAGGGTGTCAGCCGTGAGTTGTCGGGCCGAGGGGCGGTCACGCCCCGATGGGGGCTACCCCTCGACGTCATCTCGCGCATGTCCGCCCCATGCGCTACATTTCTAGTAGAGCGTTCTGGGCCGCACTGGTTCTGAACCGCACTGGTTCGGGGCATAACGATGCGCGCCGAGACGCCCGCGCGGCATGCGCGGCGCCAACCACTCGACCCCTTGGAGAGCACGTGGCAGAAGAGCAGAACACAGACCCGACCTTCCTCGAGGAGCAGCGACACCTGAGCGAGATCTACGCCCAGCTGCAAGAGATCTACGCCGAGCTCACCGAGGAGATAGAGGTCAAGCACGCGGCAGCCGCGCAAGACCTGCGCGACCTCTCCGAGGAGGTCCGCATCGACTTCGGCGGCACCGACGAGACGATGGAGACCCTCGCCGCAATCGAGACGCTCAACGCCGTCATCGACACCTACAACCAGCACCACGACTTCACTGTGGAGAAGCTCGGCCGGGTGATCCTGCTCCTCGGCCAGCCCTACTTCGCCAAAGTCCGCCTGCAGATGCGCCCCGGGCGCCCCGCGCGCGACGTCTACATCGGCTCTGCCGGCATCACCGACAAGAACAAGATCCCCCTGATCGTGGACTGGCGAAACCCCATCGCCGAGACGTACTACAACCAGGAGATGGGGCAGACATCCTACACCGTCGACGGGCGCGTGCGCACGGTCAACCTCGAGCTGCGGCGTCAGTACGACATCCTGCGCGACAAGCTCAGGGCCTACTTCGACACCACGGTCGCGATCGAGGACTCCCTTCTGCTCAACGCCCTCACGCGCCACCACACCGAGAAGCTCCAGGCGATCACCGCCACCATCCAGAGGGAGCAGAACGAAGTAGTCCGCCACGAGGACGTGCCCGTCCTTCTCGTGAACGGCATCGCGGGCTCGGGCAAGACGTCCGTGCTGCTCCAGCGCATCGCCTTCCTCTTCTACCGCAACCGGGAGAACCTCTCGCCAGACCAGGTGTACCTGTTCACACCGAACGCCGTGTTCGAGAAGTACATCGACAACGTGCTCCCCACGCTGGGCGAGTCCAACCCGCAGACCTTCACGTGGAAGGGGTTCCTCGCGAGCCTCGGCCTGCGCGACCGCAGCTCCGGGGCAGACGCCGGCTTGGCATCCCTCGAGGCGCTCGAGTCCGCGATGGAGGGGCTTCTCCTTGAGGAGGGCGACTTCCGCGAGGTGCGCGTGGGCGACGAGGTCCTGCTCAAGGTCTCGCAGATCAAAAGCGCCGTCGAGAAGTTCTCCAAGTTCCCTGTGGGGCCGCGCCTCATGGCGCTCGTGAAGGACGAGCTGCACGACCGCCTCAATCGACGCATCGGCCAGATGGCACACGCCGAGGACGTGCTGGAGGAGACGCTCGCACTCGACGTGGAGCAGCAGATGGAGCTCTTCGGCGAGATGATCGCCCCGGCAAACGACGACGAGACCGCGGCGTTCGCGAGGCGGCTGCTCGAGCGGCGCTATGCCAGCGCCCACGACGAGATCGAAAAGCTCACGTGGCTTCGCTTCGATCGCGTCGGCAGGCGCATGACGGGAAGGGAGGCCCTGAGCGCGGCGGAGTGGCTCTACCTCAAGCTCCTGGTGAGCGGTCACGGCGCCGATGACGCGCGCTTCGTCATGATCGACGAGGTGCAGGACTACACCGCGACGCAGCTCGCCGTGCTCGCGAGGTACTTCCCGCGCGCGCACTTCCTCCTGCTCGGCGACTCCAACCAGGCCATCTTCGAGGGCACGGCGTCCTTCGACGAGATTCGCTCCGTCTTCGAGGCCACGCACGGCACCGTGGAGGAGTGCCGCCTGCTCACGAGCTACCGCTCCTCCCCCGAGATAACGGAGCTCTTCGCTAGCCTGCTTCCCGAGGAGGAGCGTATCAACCTCAGCTCGGTGCACCGCCCCGGCGTCGCGCCGCGGATTCGCGAGGTGAGAGGTGGCGAGAAGAACGTGGGTGCCTACCTCGACGCGCTGCGAGATGCGGTGCGAGCGGCCGCGAACGAGGAGGGCCTCTGCGCCGTCGTCGCCGCCGACCGCCGCCGCGCGGCCTGGCTCGCCAAGCAGCTGGGAGACGACGTCG
>JAGAWD010000363.1 GCA_017941585.1 Olsenella sp.
CAGGCACCCCTAACGCTTGTGGGGACGGGGATAATGGCGGCACCTGTAGATCCATCATCCCTGACACGGTTGAAGGTAAGCGCCACATGGCCAGTATCCGTTCAAGCCTAGCAACTACGTCCGGTACCGCTTTTGTGGACCGTCCAGCTGCCATCAGAGCTCTGATGGAGCTTCGGAGACAGCATGCCCAGGCTCATGAGCGTGTCTATGATGCTATCATCAGCATCACCCGTAGAGAGCTTGAGTCTCCTGCCATCCATCGCCTCCGCGACAGACGGCAGCCAACACTCTACCCGGGCAATTCTTCACGTCGTCGCGCGCGAGATTCCCCAGAGAGATGCTCAGCAGTGCGTTCGGCTAGTTACCGCCGCATACTGACTTAGAGGCTCCCGCAGGCTGCTTAAGCCCAGTCCTGTTGTTCACTACTGTATGTTGTGCCACGATAAGCTCCCGAACCCGCGCCTATCAAACTCGGGTGCACCAGCTTGAGAGGAATTGGCGAACCGATGTACTTGAAGAGCCTTCAACTTACGCACTTTCGGAAGTTCGATGAAAGCGACAATGTCATCGAGTTCGTCGGTCCCACCAGGCCGACTGGCTCAGACGACGCCGACTCAGCGAGCGAAACCCGCCCGAGGGCACACGTCGCTGCAGACACCACCTTGATAATCGGTGGAAACAACTCTGGCAAGTCGACCGTAGTCCACGCGCTCAGGATGATCGTCAGCCCCTCCCCCAGCGTGAGACCGAGCGACTTCTGCTATCCGTACCTGATGCGAATCCTAGAGAAGGCATGCGATGGAGAGGCCGAATGCCCCTATATCGAACTCAGAGCCAAGATTGCCTTCGACGACGATGACTCCACGGCGAATCTCGGGGGGCTACTTGCGCTCTCGCACATCATAGGGCCGACACAGCATTGTACGGAGGTTGCCATTCGCTTCTCCCCCACTGACGAAGAAGGCATGCTTGAGACCGTACGAGCAGTCGCCGTTCACCCGAGGGAAGGACGGCTCGAGGAACTCCTTGCGAGGATGGAGGGCATGAAGTTCGTCCCGGCATATCTCGCGGAGGATGGCACGAAGATCGCTCGGCCAAATCTCACCACCCTTTTCTCCTGTAGCGAGGTGCCCGCAACGGACGTGAGTGGGGAGCATTGCCTATCTGATGCCTTCGGCAAGATCCTGAGGCATCAGCGCGACGCTCTGCTGAAGAACGAAGCAGACGCAAAAGAGCTGATGGGCCACATCACAGAAATGAACGTCATCCTTTCCAAGTGCATAGAGGCCCTGCATGGCAACGACATCAACAACGTGCTTGAGGAGGCCGTCAGGGGGACGGACATCAAGGCGCAAGATCCCCTCGGTCAGCCAGCTGCCAGCATCCTCAGTGATACGCAGGCTCTCTCCCATCTCCACCACAAGCGTCCGCGTGCGCAGGGAATTGAGCGTGTGCGCCAGCGTGGAGCGCTGCGGGTTAGACGAACCGTGCATCCACACGAGTTGGGTGTTGAGGAGCTGCGCGAACGGCATGAGCGTCTTAGCGTAGGCCTCTTCCACACGCACCTGCGAGACCTCACGCAGGTGCGCATCAGGTGCGTGGATGTCAATGCACGCATTGGCCCCCTTGATGTCAGCCACAATAGCCGCTGCCAAGGCTTCGTTCATGTTGCCTTTCGAGTTGCCCGGAAACGTGCGGTCAAGGTCTAAGTCAAAGAGGGGCACACCGTGCTCGGAGGCGCTGATGCCAAGCGGGTTCAGCGCCGGGTAGATATCGACGATGCCGCGCAGATCACCGATACGCTCGCGTAGGCGCTGGGCGAGCTCAAAGGCCACGAACTGTCCCTCAAGGCCGTCGCCATGAATTCCCGTCACCACCGCGATGCGCGGGCCTCGTCCGCCACATCCCTCGATGCGGTTCTTCTTCACGATAAGCCGCTCGCCCACCGGCAGCGCCGCCGAAAAGACTGTCTCTATCATGTGCCACCTCCTTCAGCGCCGTACTGTCCATTTTGACGCATCAATCCTACGGATGGGTTTTCAAGTGTTTCTGGAACAATTCGGGGCGAAAACGCAAACGTATCTCCGGTGTGACAGTTGCATGGCGCGGAGGTATACGGTTTGGTTCAAGCGCTGCGACCGATAACTCTTAGAGCCTACCCTTTTCACGTGCGATCTATTGAAAACCAGCCGCCGTCGTAGCAAGGAGGGTACATGAAGCTGACCGGGACAAGCGGCCTGTATCGGCCAGAGTTCGAGCACGACGCCTGTGGTATCGGGGCGCTCGCGCACCTCAAGGGGGAGCGCTCGCACCGCATGGTGGACGACGCCCTAAGCGTGCTCGTCAACCTCGAGCACCGCGGCGGCAAGGGACTTGAGGCAAACACAGGCGACGGGGCGGGCATCCTCTTCCAGGTGCCTCACCGCTTCTTCCGCAAAGAAGCCCAGAAGTGCGGTCACCTGTTACCTGACGAGGGCGACTACGGCGTGGCCATGCTCTTTTGTCCGCAGGACCAACGCGGCGTGCTCGACGCCCGCCGCATCTTTGAGGACGGCTGTGCCGCAGAGGGCATGCCCGTGCTCTTCTGGCGTGAGGTACCCGTGGACGATCACGACCTCGGCGCCACCGCCCGAGCTTGCATGCCCACCATCTTGCAGGCCTTCGTAGCACGCCCAGCCAACGTGAGCCCTGGAGACGACTTCGAACGGAAGCTCTACGTATGCCGCAGGACCATCGAGAAACGCGGCGACGCATCGCACGAGCTTGAGAACAAGATATTCTACATATGCTCGATGAGCTCGCGAACCATCGTGTACAAGGGCATGCTCGTGGCAACGCAGATGCGCGGCTTCTACCTCGACCTCAACGACGCGGCGGTGGAGAGCTCCTTGGCGCTCGTTCACTCGCGCTACTCGACCAACACTACCCCTAGCTGGGAACGCGCGCACCCCAACCGCCTCATCATCCACAACGGAGAGATCAATACCCTGCGCGGCAATGTCAATTGGTTGCGGGCACGCGAGCCCCACCTGTACTCCCCTATCCTGGGCTCCAGCATCCGCAAGGTGCTCCCCGTCATCAACCGAGAAGGATCAGACTCGGCAATCCTCGACAATGTGCTCGAGTTCCTCGTGATGAACGGGCGGGACCTAGCTCGCTCCGTCACCCTTATGATCCCGGAGCCCTGGGAGCGAAACGAGCAGCTCTCTGACGCACGGCGCAGCTATGACGCATACCAGTCCAT
Organism: Olsenella sp.; assembly: GCA_017941585.1. Taxonomy (GTDB): domain Bacteria; phylum Actinomycetota; class Coriobacteriia; order Coriobacteriales; family Atopobiaceae; genus Olsenella_J. The sequence goes on from JAGAWD010000363.1 coordinate 3,245, forward strand.
GCTGATGGAACCATGGGACGGCCCAGCGGCCATCGCCTTCTCGGACGGCGTGCGTATGGGTGCTGTTCTTGATAGAAATGGCCTCCGACCTGCACGTTATTATGTTACGCGTGACGACCGTCTCATTCTCGCAAGCGAGGTGGGAGCCATCGATGTTGACCCCGCCATCATCCTACAGGCTGGATGCCTCGGCCCCGGCGAGATGCTGGTGGTTGACCCGCACCAAGGGCGTGTGATCTGGAATGACGAGCTGCGCAACGGCTATGCCGCCCAGAAGCCCTTTCGAAGCTGGCTTGATGCAGAAACCGTAGACGTGGGCAATCTGCCGCTTCCCACACAGGGCGGGCATCATCCAGACGAGGAGACGCCCCTTGCCCACAGGCTCGCAAGCCATGGCTACCACTTCGACGACATCGAGGAGGTCGTGCGCCCCATGGCCGAGACTGGCAACGTGCCCCTGGCCTCGATGGGAACCGACGTGCCCCCTGCGATACTCTCGCGTTGTGCACGCTCGTTCTTTGACTACTTCAACGAGCTCTTTGCGCAAGTCACCAATCCTCCCATCGACGCACTGCGCGAAAGCCTTGTGACCTCAGGCGTCCTGTACCTAGGAAACCATGGCAACCTGTTGGAAGACTGTCGTGACACGTGCCGGCTCGTGCGTCTTCTTGGCCCAATCCTCTCCGACAGCGACTTCGAGCGCATCTGCGGCATAGACCGCGTGGGATTCCATGTGGCCACTTTCAAAGCCACCTATGCCGCCAACCGCGGGCCCCACGCGCTGGAGCGCGCGCTCGACGAGCTAGACCGTAACGTTGAGGCAGCCGTTCGAGATGGCGCGAACATCGTCGTCATCTCCGATCGTGCCAGTGCGGATGAGGTGCCCATCCCGTCGCTCCTCTCGCTCGGCAGCGTTCACAACCACCTCATCAGGTCAGGCATCCGCATGCAGACCGATCTCGTGGTGGAGACGGGAGACGCTATCTCCCCGCATGACTACGCGGCGCTTGTGGGCTACTCCGCAAGCGGAATCCATCCCTACCTTGCCCACGACTGCATCGCTGACCTCGTGACGCGTGGCGCAATCGCCTTGACGGCACAGGAAGCGCAGGGCAACTATGACCGCGCGCTCACGGCGGGCATCGTCTCCATCATGAGCAAGATGGGCATCTCCACCATGCAGGGCTATCACTCCGCCCAGATCTTCGAGGTTTTGGGGCTTGACGACTCGGTAGTGCGCCGCTGCTTTGCCGGCACAACCAGCCGCATTGGCGGCATTGACCTGCAAGGCATTCAGCGCGAGGCTGACGAGCGATACCGTCAGGCCCATGCCCGCGGGCTGTCCACCATATGGCAGCTTTCAAGCTCGGGCATCACCAAGTGGCGTCCCGCAGGCGAGGAGCATCTCATCACGCCCCAGGCCATCTACCTCCTGCAGCGCGCCTGCCGCGAGAACGACTATGCCCTCTTTGGAGAATACTGCGCTGAGGTACATCGCTCCGGCAAGACCGTGCAGCTCCGTGACCTGCTCGAGCTGGTCCCCTTGGCAACTGGGCCCGTCCCACTCGACGAGGTGGAGCCCGTCTCCTCCATCGTGCGGCGCTTCAACACAGGCGCGATGAGCTTTGGCTCCATCAGCCAGGAGGCGCACGAGTGCCTCGCCATCGCAATGAACCGTCTGAGAGGCCGCTCCAACACGGGCGAGGGCGGAGAGGACCCTGCCCGCGAGACGCCCTTGGCAACCGGAGACTCCATGAACTCTGCCATCAAGCAGGTAGCGTCGGGACGCTTTGGCGTGACGAGCCGCTACCTAGGCAGCGCGACCGAGATCCAGATCAAGATGGCCCAGGGCGCCAAGCCTGGCGAGGGCGGTCACCTTCCCGGTCGGAAGGTATGGCCGTGGGTTGCACGAATTCGTCACTCCACACCTGGTGTGGGGCTCATCTCTCCCCCGCCCCACCACGACATCTACTCAATCGAAGACCTCGCCGAGCTCATCTTTGACCTGAAGTGCGCCAACCCCCAGGCACGCATCAGCGTGAAGCTGGTCAGCGAGGCAGGCGTGGGAACCATCGCCACCGGCGTTGCCAAGGGCGGGGCCGCAAAGATCTTGATCTCTGGCTCCAACGGCGGCACCGGCGCTGCTCCGCGCGACTCCATCTACCATGCGGGCCTCCCCTGGGAGCTGGGCCTAGCCGAGGCACAGCAGACACTGCTCATGAACGGCCTCCGTTCGCGTGTGACGCTCGAGACCGACGGCAAGCTCATGGATGGGCGAGATGTCGCCATTGCGGCTTTGTTGGGCGCCGAGGAGTTTGGGTTCGCCACCATGCCGCTGGTGGCCATGGGCTGCCTCATGCAGCGCGACTGCCACCAAGACACCTGCCCCGTTGGCATCTGCTCCCAAGACGAGTGCCTGCGTAGGCGCTTTGCCGGCAAGCCCGAGCATGTGGTCACCTTCATGACCTTCGTTGCGCAGAGCCTGCGCGAGCACATGGCGCGCCTGGGCTTCCGCACGGTTGACGAGATGGTCGGTCACCCCGAATGCCTACGCCAACGCGCGGTCGACGGCCATCAAAAGGCCAACTCCTGTGACCTCTCCGCACTCCTCTATCAGGCAACGCCCCAGCTTGCAGAGCCCATACCGGGCGCTGACGGCGTGCGCTTCCACCCTGAAATGGCGGCGGACCTGCACCTTGACGAAACACTGGACGCCACGCTCTTCGTCCCATACACCACCAGTGCCCGCGAGCACATGGTCCCCGTGCGCTTCCATGCGGATATCGACAACGTCAACCGCTGCGTAGGCACCATGCTGGGCTCGGCTGTAACCGAGGCCCACCCCGAGGGGCTGCCCGAGGGTGCCGTCACCATCGACTGCGAGGGATCGGGAGGACAGAGCTTCGCGGCGTTCCTCCCGCGTGGCATCACGCTCAACATCGAGGGCGACGCCAACGACTACGTGGGCAAGGGTCTCTCGGGAGGCATCGTGTCGGTGCGGCCGTGTGCCGACGCAACCTACAAGTTCGACGAGAACGTGAGCGTGGGTAACGTCGCCTTCTATGGGGCGACAAGCGGCAAGGGCTTTGTGAACGGCCTTGCCGGGCAGCGCTTTGGCGTGCGTAACTCCGGTGCGACGCTCGTGGTGGAGGGCGTGGGCAACCACGGCTGCGAGTACATGACGGGCGGCACCGTCCTCGTTTTGGGCGAGGTGGGCCAGAACTTTGCCGCGGGCATGAGCGGTGGCACAGCCTATGTCTACGATGAGCTACGCACCTTTGAGGCGCGCTGCAACAAGGACATGGTCGACATCACCCGACCCACAGACGCCGAGCTCGAGCAGATCAGAAATCTCATAGAGGAGCACGTGGAACGGACGGCAAGCCCGCGCGGCATTAAGCTGCTCTACCAGTTTGCTGACGCACGCAGGCACTTCGTGAAGGTAGTACCCCACGAGTACCAGCAAATCATGGACCGCGCAGACCTCGAGCAGGCGAGCGGCGTAAGCCGAGAAGAGGCCATTGAGCTCGCCTTCGAGTCGCTCAGGAAGGAGGCGTAGGAACATGGGAAAGCCAGGAGCCTACCTCATGGTCAGCCGACAGGAACACGGCATGCGCGAGCCCCGCAAGGCCGTGCGCGATTATGACGAGCTGGCATTGCCCCTTGCCGCCGAGGCGCAGCAGGTGCAGGCAAGCCGCTGCATGTATTGCGGCGTCGCCTTCTGCCAGGTAGGAGCACGCTTTGGCGACGCCCGTCCCTCAGGATGTCCGCTACACAACCTCATACCTGAGTGGAATGACCTCGTCTTCCGCGGGATGTGGGACGAAGCCGCGGAGCGACTCGCGCTCACCAACCCCTTTCCCGAGTTTACGGGCAGAGTGTGCCCAGCGCTCTGCGAGGCGGCCTGCAACCTGGGGCTCCACGACGGCGCGACCACCATCAGGGACAATGAGCGCGCCATCTCTGACCATGCATGGGCGCACGGCCTCGGCATGCTTGGCCTTGAGGCGCCGCCAGAAGGTGCGCCGAAGGTGGCCGTTATCGGGTCGGGGCCTGCCGGCCTTGCTACCGCTTGGGAGCTTGCGAGACGCGGCGCCCAGGTGACGCTTGTGGAGCGTGACGACCGCGCAGGTGGCCTCCTCATGTACGGCATCCCCAACATGAAGCTGCCCAAGGAGGTGGTGGAGCGCCGCGCATCGCTGATAGCATCCTCCGGCATCGACGTGCTCTGCGACACCGACGCGGCTGATCCAGCCATCGCAACGACGCTTGTCTCCTCGCACGATGCGGTGGTCATCACCACCGGCGCACGCAAGGCACGCACGCTTGCGGTGCCAGGCTCGGACACGAGCGGCGTCATCCTGGCTGTGGACTACCTCACCGCCGCGACCAGGGCTCTTCTCGATGGCAACGAACCGCAGGTCAACGCTGCTGGCTGCGACGTGGCGGTGATTGGCGGAGGGGACACGGGCACCGACTGCGTCGCGACGGCACTGAGGCAGGGGGCCGTCAGCGTAACTCAGCTGGAGTTCTTGCCTGAGCCACCCGCCTCACGCAGGGAGGGCGACATCTGGCCGCAGTGGCCCCAGGTACGCAAGGATGATTACGGCCAGCTAGAGGCCGCGGCCCTGCAGGGGTGCGATCCACGACAATGGGCCGTCGACACGCTCGAGGTGCTGCAAGACGAGGGACGCGCCAGCGGCATCCGCGTCATGTCGCTCGACTGGTCTTCTGGCAAGCCCGTGCGTCTTGCAGAGACGGAGCGCGTCATCCCGGTCCAGCTCGTGCTGTTAGCCATGGGATTCGTCGGCCCGGAGGACCAGGTATTCCGGGCATTTGGCGTGACGTGTATCGATGACGAGCGCCATCTTCCCCTGACGCAAACGGATTCGCACCGCACCGTCTCAGAGAGCCATATTCCCATCTTTGTGGCAGGCGACTGCCGGACTGGCTCGTCGCTCGTCGTTAACGCCATCGCCGACGGGCTCGCGTGCGCCGCAGAGGTGGCCGACACACTTGGCCTGTAAGGGGGGCTTCTCACATGCACTTCACCAAGATGCACGGCCTAGGCAACGACTACCTCCAAAGACCGCTTGACCTGCTTACGTAAGGTCTGAGACGAACAACGTGCGAACGTCGAAATCCAGATGCTACGTCGGCGCAATCGCGCCTTAACAGTCTGGTTCCTTTTGGCGCGACACCCTCTCATTCGATCGAAACAAACCGCAGGTAGTCTCATGTGCGTCACATGATGCGCCACGCGTGCGCATGGTTCAAGAAGGGAGATTTGCCATGGCCCAAGACAAGGTCAGTGCGGAGTGGGGAGAGCTGCTCTTCACGGACGCGGACATGCAAGAGCGTCTTTCCAGGCCCACGTACAAGAAGCTCAAGAAGGTCATCGACGAGGGGGCGCCCCTTGACCTCGACATCGCCAACGAGGTCGCCCACGCCATGAAGGAGTGGGCGCTGGAGAAGGGCGCCACGCACTTCACCCACTGGTTCCAGCCATTGACGGGCATCACGTCGGAGAAGCACGACGGCTTCCTGACACCGCGCTCTGACGGCACAATCCTCATGTCGTTCAGTGGCAAGGAGCTGGTCCAGGGCGAGCCCGACGCCTCCTCGTTCCCCTCGGGAGGCCTCCGGGCCACCTTCGAGGCCCGCGGATACACCGTCTGGGATCCCATGAGTCCCGCCTTCATCAAGGACGAGGTGCTCTGCATCCCCACGGCGTTCATCTCCTACACCGGCGAGGCGCTCGACAAGAAGACGCCGCTCCTGCGCTCGCAGAACGCCCTCGAGGTGCAGGCAAAGCGCGTCCTGCTCCTGTTTGGCCGCGAGCCCAAGCGCGTCTTCACCACCGTCGGCCCCGAGCAGGAGTACTTCCTCATCAGGGAGGAGGACTACAAAGCCCGTCCGGACCTCATCCTCACCGGCCGCACCCTCTTTGGCTGCGCACCGGCCAAGGGCCAGGAGCTTGAGGAGCACTACTTCGGCGCGATCCGTCCCACCGTCAGCGAATTCATGAAGGAGCTCGACGACGAGCTATGGAAGCTGGGCATCCCCGCCAAGACCAAGCACAACGAGGTCGCCCCCTGCCAGCACGAGCTCGCACCGGTCTTCGAGAAGGGCTCCACGGCCGTCGACGACAACCTCCTCACCATGGAGAAGATGCGCATTCTGGCCAGCCATTTTGGGCTCGTATGCCTGCAGCACGAGAAGCCGTTCGAGTACGTCAACGGATCGGGCAAGCACAACAACTGGTCCATCAGCGCCGATGACAAGAACCTCCTCGAGCCCGGCCCCGATCCTGAGCACAACCTGCAGTTCCTCGTGTTCCTGGCGTGCTTCGTGGCCGCCGTCGACGAGCATGCGGACCTCATGCGCATGTCCGTGGCCTCCGCCGGCAACGACCATCGCCTTGGTGCCAACGAGGCACCGCCGGCCATCGTCTCCATCTTCCTGGGAGACAACCTCTCCCCGGTCGTCGAGGCACTGATCCACAAGGAGCACGCTGACGTCGCGGAGCGTGAGCTCATTGACCTGGGCATCCCGCAGCTGCCGGCGGTGCTGCGCGACAACACCGACCGCAACCGCACCTCGCCCTTCGCCTTCACGGGCAACAAGTTCGAGTTCCGCATGTGCGGAAGCCAGCAGAACCTGTCCGATCCCAACGTGGTCCTGAACACCGCTGTGGCCGAGCAGTGCGAGCGCTTCTGCGACTACGTGGCCGACCGCTCTGACGAGCCCTTCACCGTCGTGGCCATGCGCTTCGTGCGCCACACCTTCCGCGACCACCAGCGCATCATCTTTGACGGCAACGGTTACTCCGCTGACTGGGAGGAGGAAGCCCTGCGTCGCGGCCTGCCCAACCTCAAGACCACGCCCGATGCCCTCGGCGCCCTCATGGACCCCGACAACATCGCGCTCTTCGAGAGGTATGGCGTGCTCAACGAGGACGAGCTGCACGCGCGCTATATCGCGAAGTCCGAGCAGTACGCCAAGCTCATCAACATCGAGGCAAACACCATGACGTACATGGCACGCCACATGTACCTGCCTGCGCTCATGGGCTACTCGGGCGAACTGGCAGAGACCGTCGCCACCAAGGCTGGCCTAGGCGTCGCGGGCAAGGCCGAGAAGGACGTAGTGGAGAGGATTACCGCAGGTATTGACGAGGTGTACGAGCTCACGGCAAGGCTTGAGGAGCTAGCTGGCCACGCCGCCTCAAAGGCCAACCCCACCGAGCGCTGCGCACTCTGCCGAGACGAGGTCATCCCCACCATGGACGCCCTGCGTGCCGCGGTTGACGCCATGGAGCGCCTGTGCGGTGAGGACTGGTGGCCCGTCCCCAGCTATAACCAGATGCTCTTCTACGTGTAAGGCAATACATGCGCGCAAGGCGGGCGCAGCGGAAACGTTGTGCCCGCCTTGCACGTTGAAGGAGAAGGGCGGACGGTATGTGCTCCATCATGGGTTACACTGGCGTCGACGTTGACCTCGACGCCTTCATGGAAGGCTTCGAGCGGACGGCCTCTCGTGGTCCCGACTGCTCGCGCGTCGTCGACACAGGCCACGGTCTGCTCGGCTTTCACCGGCTCTCCATCATGGGCCTCACCTCGTCGGGCATGCAGCCCTTTGAGCTCGACGGAAGCTACGTGGTATGCAACGGAGAGCTGTACGGATTCGAGAAGATGCGAGAGGGCCTTCGCGCAAAGGGCTATTCCTTCAAGAGCGACAGCGACTGCGAGATTCTGCTCCCTCTGTGGCACGAGCACGGCACCGACCTCTTTAGGCTCCTCGACGCTGAGTTTGCCTGCATCATCTATGACGCGTCCACCAAGAGCTTCGTCGCGGCACGCGACCCCATCGGCATCAGGCCGCTCTACTATGGCCATGACCCGCGTGGGCGCATCGTCTTCGCGAGCGAGGCTAAGAACCTCGTCGGGATCGTGGACACCATCCTCCCCTTCCCACCTGGGCATTATTGGCAGGACGGCCGCTTCGTCTGCTACTGCGATATCGCGAAGGTCGACGAGGTCTGCCATGACGACGTCGAGACCGCCTGCGCCACCATCCGCAAGAGGCTCGTGGCCGGCGTGCGCAAGCGCCTGGTCTCGGACGCCCGAGTTGGCTTCCTGCTCTCGGGCGGACTCGACTCGTCGCTCGTCTGCGCCATCGCGGCACAAGAGCTTGACGTGCCCATCGAGACCTTCGCCATCGGCATGGAGGAAGACCCCATCGACCTCAAGTACGCGCGGGAGACGGCCGCGTTCATCGGGAGCCACCACACCGAAGTGACCATGACGCCCGAGAAGGTCATCGACTCGCTGGAGGACGTCATCGCGCTTCTGGGCACCTATGACATCACCACCATCCGCGCCAGCATGGGCATGTACCTCGTCTGCAAGTACATCCACGAGCGCACCGACATCCGCGTCCTTCTCACCGGCGAGATCTCTGACGAGCTCTTCGGCTACAAGTACACGGACTTCGCACCCTCGGCTGAGGCCTTCCAGCAGGAGGCCAGGAAGCGTCTGCGCGAGCTCCACATGTACGACGTCCTGCGCGCCGACCGCTGCATCTCGGTCAACTCGCTGGAGGCGCGCGTGCCCTTTGGCGACCTTGCCTTCGTGCACTACGTGATGGCGCTTGACCCCAAGCTCAAGCTCAACACGTACGGAAAGGGCAAGTACCTGCTGCGCCATGCCTTCGAGGGCGCGGGGCTTCTGCCCGAGAGCATCCTCTGGCGCGAGAAGGCTGCCTTCTCTGATGCGGTGGGCCACTCTCTGGTGGACTACCTCAAGGAGTATGCCGAGCGGCACTACACGGACGAGGAGTTTGAGGAGCGACGACAAGCCTACCCGTTTGCCCAGCCCTTCACCAAGGAGTCCCTCCTCTATCGCGAGCTCTTTGAGAAGCACTACCCCGGGCAGGCGCAGATGGTGGCAGGCTTCTGGATGCCCAACCGCAGCTGGAAGGGTTGCGACGTAAACGACCCCTCGGCACGTGTGCTTTCCAACTACGGCGAGAGCGGGGTGTGACGCATGGGCGTGCATGAGGAATGCGGGATCCTTGGCATCATCGCGCCAACGCCGGTCGATGTTGCCGACCTGTGCTACGTCGGCCTTCAGGCGCTCCAGCATCGTGGGCAGGAGAGCTGCGGCATTGTGGTGAACGATGACGGCGTGTTTTTCTCGCATAAGGACCTGGGGCTTGTCAGTGAGGTATTCGACGGGCGGAAGCTGGAATCCCTTCCTGCCTCAACGATGGCCGTCGCGCACGTGCGCTATGGGACAACGGGATCCAACAGCCGTGCCAATTGTCAACCCATAGAGGTCAACCACCAAAAGGGACGCATGGCACTCGCCCACAACGGCAACCTGTCGAATGCAACAGAACTGAGAATGGCGCTCGAGCTGTCGGGCGCCATTTTTCACAGCTCAAGCGATACCGAGACCATCGCCTATATCGTGACGCGGGAACGCCTCTCGGCGCCCTCCATCGAGGAGGCGCTCAGCAGGGCCATGGACACATTGGAAGGGGCGTACTCACTGGTTCTCATGTCTCCCCAGAAGCTCATCTGCGCGCGAGATCCCCACGGATTCAGGCCGCTCTGCTACGGGAAGACCTCTGACGGGATATATGTTGTCGCTTCTGAGAGCTGCGCACTCCAAGCTTTGGGGGCAACGTTCATCCGCGATATTGATCCAGGGGAAATCATCGTGTTTGGCAAGGACAGCGTCACGTCCCGCAGGGAGCATTGCGGACGGGCATCCAAGCGTCTCTGTGTTTTCGAGTACATCTATTTCGCTCGTCCTGACTCAGTGGTCGACGGCATCTCGGTGCATGCATCACGCATCGCCGCAGGAAAAGCCCTGGCATGTGCTCACCCAGCTGAGGCAGACATCGTCATCGGGGCTCCGGACTCTGGGCTGGACGCAGCACTCGGCTTCAGCCACGAATCCGGCATCCCCTATGGGATAGGCCTCATCAAGAACAAGTACGTCGGCCGCACCTTCATCGCTCCCACGGGCAGGAAGGGACAGGTCAGGATCAAGCTCGCCGCCATAGAGTCTGCGGTCGTCGGCAAACGCGTCGTACTGGTGGATGACTCCATCGTGCGGGGCACCACCAGCAGACGGGTAGTTCAGCTTCTGCGTGACGCCGGCGCCCGCGAAGTGCACATGCGGATATCCGCCCCGCCGTTTTTGCACCCCTGCTTCTACGGCACCGACATCGACTCGGAAGGTCACCTGATTGCCTGCAGGCACAGCGTGGCTGAAATCGCCTCCTTGATTGGCGCCGACAGCCTTGGCTACCTGCCTTTGGAAAAGCTTGCCTGTCTAACCTACGGAAACGGGTACTGCGACGCATGCTTCAGCGGCACCTATCCCACAAGCATCCCCATCGGGCAAGGCAAGGACCGCTTTGAGCGACGCCTTTCCGAGGCGTCGGAAAGCTGAGCCCCTCTCTTCGCCCAAGCGATGTCGCCAATAGAATCGGCAGCGCCATCGAGGCCATTAGCGAGGACTAAGAACCCGTGCAAAGGGCCAGCTTGGATTTCCGGCCCTTTGCACGCATGATACGACAGCGCTTCTCTTCGGTGACGCGTACGCGTCAGGGACATGGACGTTTGGTCACGCCTTTTTCGCCTTGGCCTTTCCGAACATAGACTCAAGAGTTGGAGGCGCGGTCCTAGCACTGCCGCATGCCCTTACCTCCCGAAAGGAGCCTACGCATGAATCCCCTCGCGTCCAGAGACACCCTTCCTCACGCACTTCTCGCGCTGGAGGACGGGAGCAGCTATTACGGATTTGCTTGTGGGGCCATGGGCGAGGCGTTTGGTGAGGTGGTGTTCAACACCTCCATGGTGGGCTACCAAGAGATCGTGACCGACCCCAGCTACGCAGGCCAGATCGTGACGCTCACCTATCCGCAGGTAGGCAACTACGGCATCAGCGATGAGGCCATGCAGTCCACGGGAACGGCGCTCAACGGGCTCGTCGTGCGGGACATGTGTCACACCCCCTCCCATTGGCAGTCTTTGAGCAGCTTTCCAGACTTCCTTCGCGCGCATCGAGTCGTGGCAATCGAGGGCGTTGACACTCGCGCATTGACGTTGAGGATCCGCAGTTCGGGCGCCATGCGCGCGGCCATCTCCACCGTCGATCTCGATCCCGAGAGCCTCGTAGCGCGCGTAGCCGCTAGCCCGGCCATCAGCGCGCACAATTATGTGGCCGACGTCTCACCGCGCCAAGAGCGCAAACTTGCCGCATGCTCCTTCTCAGCAGTAGAGTCCCCTGAGGAGCCTTTGCGTGTCGTAGCGTTCGACTGTGGCGAGAAGCGTGGCATCGAGAAGGGGCTTGTGGCTGCGGGCTGCGAGGTGATAGCCGTGCCCTTCGACACTCCCGCGTCACGCGTACGCGCACTTTCCCCTGACGGAGTGTTCTTCTCAAATGGGCCTGGAGACCCAAATCAGGTCACCCAGACCGCGTATGCCGCGCGCGACCTTTTGGGGACAGTGCCCGTCTTTGGCATCTGCCTTGGCCACCAGCTTATTTCCATGGCGGCAGGTGCCCAAATAGAGAAGCTGCCTTTTGGACACCATGGCGGCAACGAGCCCGTCATGAACCTCCTCACGCATAGGGTTGAGATCACGTCGCAGAACCACAACTACGGCCTGGTCTTCGAGAGCATGGGACCACTCGTGAGCGAACTATCAGCCGGGGAGACTGCCCACGTGCACGATCTGCGCGCTTGGGTCGAACGCGGCGTCGCGCCGGTTGTGCAGACAAGGCATGCGGGTAGGGTGCGGCTCACGCACGTGAACCTCAACGACGGAACGCCTGAGGGTATCCAGTTTCTCGATGTGCCGGCGTTCAGCGTGCAGTATCACCCAGAGAGCAGGCCGGGACCTCATGATTCCCGCTACCTCTTCCAGGCATTCGTGCGCC
>JAGAWD010000364.1 GCA_017941585.1 Olsenella sp.
CGCGCGGCGCGACCGACAACGAGAGAACGTACTCGACGGGCGGGCTCGCCCGGGCGTGCGGGGTGACCGTGCGCACGGTGCAGTACTACGACGAGAAGGGACTGCTGCCCCCGTCCGAGCTCACCGACGGTGGCCGGCGCGTCTACACGGAGGCCGACGCTGCGAAGCTCCGCAAGGTCCTTTTGCTTAAGTCCCTCGGCCTGAGGCTCGCCGACATCCGCGGTTTCCTCGAGAGCGACGCGTCGGCGACCGTGCTCCGTGACATTCTGGTGGCCCAGGACGCGAGGCTTGCGACTGAGCTTGAGGAGCGCACGCGGGCCAGGAGGCGCATCGCCGCTATGATCAGCTCGCTCGACGCCACGGGAGAGCTTCCCGCCGAGACCGTCACCGACATGGAAGACGTCATGCAGAAGAAGGTAGGCTGGAGGGAGAGCGAGCTTGCGCCGTTCTACAAGACGATGCTCGCCATCGGGATCCCCATCGACATCGTGGAGGTGGGGACGATCGCGTGGTGGGTCGCGACCGGCGACTGGCGGCCGTTCGCGGTCGCGGCGCCTTTCATCGTCGTCGCGACCGTCCTGCTCGTGCGGGCGTACCGTAGGCGGACGGCCTACCTGTGCCCGCACTGCCGCGAGGTCTTCGTGCCGCGGGGGGCAGAATGGCTCTTCGCGATGCACACGCCCACGACGCGAAGGGTCACCTGCACGCGCTGCGGCACCAAGGACTGGTGCGCCGAGGTGTCGAGCGAGAGGCTGGGCGCATAGCGAGCTGCTCGGGACCATGGCTGTCACCGGTTACGCCGGCAGTCGCTAACGAGATGACCTTGCGCATGGCCTCGCCGTCCCTGCGCCACAACCGTTCGCCCGTACGTGCTGGCGCCACGGAGAAGAGAGGTTCTGCCGTCGCTTTTCCGCATCAATCCATCCACTGTTTGTATCATTATCCGAACGAGAAGAGAATCACGCCAAGGCAGACGCCGCGACACGGGGCCGAAGGGGAGATGCAATGAGCTCGAGAACGACGCACGCTCGCCGGTTTGAGGTCTTGGTTGTGCTTGCGCTCTGCCTGCCGGCGGGCAGGACCCATGCCGCGCAGGCCGTGCCGTACGTGCGGGCGGTGACGTTCCCGTGTTCTAGCGAGTCCCTCGATGGCGGCCCTGCGGGATATGGCGGCCGGGCAGTCGGGCTGCATGGCTCCCAACGGGCTCGAGGTTCTGCCTGGAGAAGGAGGACGTCATCGCGGACCTCTCCGGCATGAGCACGCTCGAGCAGGTGCTCGACAACACGAGGACCAGCGACGAGGCCGCACCGCTCACGGGCGAGGAGCGGGAGGCGCTCGACGAGGCCATGCGGATCTACCGCGAGAGCGCCCCGATCCCGCAGAGCGAGATCGAGCGGTACCGGGGTCTCATGTACCACGGCGTCCCCGTGACGGCGATCCTCCAGGCGTACAGCATCTGCCAGATCCAGCCGGACCCCGGCTTCTCCGACGACAACAACTACCTGAAGAACAGCTTTGCCGAGGCGGAGCATGTGGACTTCCGCGAGGGGCTCGAGCGGCAGTGGGTTATTGCCGCTGACGGCACCGACATCACAGAGACGGTGGAGAAGGCCGTCGCTTGGCTGGCGGAGAACAGCTTCTGACGCCCACGCGCGGCGGACTCGCGACTCAGAAGACCGGCTCCGCCAGCTCGTCCAGGTTGTCTATAGGTGCGCACGTGCCGCATGATGCGGGTGGTCAGCCGCCATTCGGGCGTCCCGCCCATGTCAATCACGGCAACGGTTTCTCTCAGGTCGTCGCCGTCGCCGTACAGGGCCGCGACGTCCACCTCGTAGCTCACCTTGGGCTGCGAGGCCTCGACGAGTGCCTTGCGTGTCAGCGCCAGCAGCCTCTCGGGCTCGATCACGTCCGAGAACGTCACCCGTCCGAAGCAGTATGCCGACATCCTCGTCCAGATCGCTCGGGCGTGCGACTGCAAGGTCGAGCTCGTGAAGGACGACGAGAGAATCGAGCTCGAGGCCGAGTAGCGGGCGCGCGCCCTACTTGCGGCGCCTCTTCGGCTCGGGCAGTTCGGGCAGCATAGAGCTGACAAGATTGGCGACAGAGCCCCTGTCCTCCATGTCCACCAGCATCATCGCGGACGCCCCGTCGTACGGTATCTCCGTCGTGGAGAGCGCCGCGCGCGACGCGGGCGTGTCCTTAACGAGGAATCGGTCGTCGTAAACGCCGCCAAAGAGCTTGCCGGACGAGTAGAGAAGGTACTCGCCCATCATCTTGCGCGTGGTGACCTCTGGCACGTCTGCCAGAAGGTCGAGTACGTATTCGAGGTACCTTGTGCTCGACGCCATGCGATCCCCTCCTTCGCCTCGTGGCGCTCATTGTACCCGACGCACCCGCCTCTGCGGCAGGCACTCGGGAGACGGACCCTTCACCCCCCGTACCAGCGCATCCCGTATCCCCAGCGTGAAGGCGGGTGAAGGGAAGCGGGGGAGCGGGGTGCGGTGGGGAAGGGTGCCAGAGTCAACGCCAAAGCAGCGGTGGATACGTGGTTCTTTGGGGTAGGGCGCAAGCCCGGGCCGCGCGGGCGCGCGGCTTCCGTATAATCGTAAAGATTGAAAGGCCAACGGGAGCGCGCTCCCGCGAACTCGGGGAGCGCGTGGCCGTGCACCCGAGCGCGGGTTCGCACGCGCCCTCGCCGTACGCCCGAGGCGCACCCCACGATGCGCCGTCCCAGGCACGCGGCCCCGGCACGACACAAAAGGAGAGCCCGACCCTTGATCGCACTTGCAGACAAGATAACGAAGTCGTTCGGCGGCCGTGTTTTGTACGCGGCCGCAACGCTGCAGCTCAACGCCGGCGAGCGCTGGGGGCTCGTAGGCCCCAACGGCGCCGGCAAGACCACGCTGCTCAAGATCCTCATGGGCCAGGAGTCCTCAGACGAGGGCACCGTCTCCTTCGCGAAGGACGCCAGCATCGGCTACCTCGAGCAGGAGACCAAGCTCGCGGGCGACAAGAGTGCCCTTGCCGAGGTGGTGGACTCCCAGACCGAGATAAAGCGCCTCGAGCGTGACATCCGCTCTATGGAGGAGCAGATCTCCTCCGCCGGCGAGCTCGCCGGCGACGCGGGTGGGCAGGACTTCGAGGCTCTCCTCGAGCGCTACGGCCGCGCACAGGACCGCTTCGAGCGGCTCGGCGGCTACGAGCTGGAGGCCCGCGCCCGCCAGATCCTGGGCGGCCTCGGCTTTCCCGTCGAGGACTTCGACAAGCCGGCCAAGGAGTTCTCGGGCGGCTGGC
>JAGAWD010000365.1 GCA_017941585.1 Olsenella sp.
ACATTGCCCCAGACGTCGACGCTCTCGATACGCACGCCGCCCTCGAGGACAAGCCCCACCGTTGTGATGACGTCGCCCATCCGATGGATGCGCGCGCCTTCTTCGTAGCGGCGTTCGCGTGCTCCGAGACATCCGAGCATCGCTTCGATTTGTTCCGGTTTCGATCCGTTGAACAGCTGCGTTGCTGCAAGGAACTCGCATCGTTGCATGATCTTCCCATTCGCAGATGTATGTTGTAGTCACAACATACATGATAGCGCCTTTTCCGTATCATGCATCCAATTGGGACGACGAGAGGAGCAGCATGATTCGCAAAGTTATACAAATCGATGAAGAGAAATGCAACGGCTGTGGCATCTGCGCTGGTGCATGCCATGAAGGAGCCATCGAGGTTATCGGCGGGAAAGCCAAGCTCGTGCGCGACGATTTCTGCGACGGGCTCGGCGACTGCTTGCCGAGCTGCCCGCAGGGTGCCATCTCGTTCGTCGAGCGCGAGGCTGCGGCTTACGACGAAGCGGCCGTTGAGCGCAATAGGCAGCAGAAAGAAGCGTTCGCTGGCGGTCGTCGCGCGGCGGGGCAGTGTCCGGGGTCGACGGTAAGGACCTTCGAACGTCCGACGACGTCAGCCGAAAACGCAGTCGACACGATAGCACCTGCGCACGCATCGACGGTCGCAATCCCGGTTCCCTCGCGGCTTAGCAATTGGCCCGTGCAGATCAAGCTCGCTCCGACACAAGCGCCGTACTTTGAAGGCGCCGACCTGCTCATCGCCGCCGACTGCTGCGCGTTCTCGTACGGCAACTTCCATGCCGACTTCATTCGGGATAGAATCTGCCTCATCGGCTGTCCGAAGCTCGATGGCACCGACTACTCCGAGAAGCTGACTCAGATTATTACGGGCAATGGCGTCAAGAGCGTCACTATCACACGCATGGAGGTCCCGTGTTGTGGCGGCTTGGAGCGCATGGCCATCGAGGCCCTGCGCGCATCGGGGAAGCTCATCCCCTGGCAGGTTGTCACGTTTTCGCTCGATGGCCGCATTTTGGATTAACAGTCGAATGGGGTGTCGGTGGGCAACAGCCGCGCAGCCACGGATCGCAGGGTCCTCGAGGCAATGGGCCTCATATTCTGCAAGGCTCGCCATTCTGGCGAGAAGGATGCCTGTGGGCTTTGCCCGTCGTGTCGCGCAACCGTAGAGGGGACGCTGGCACGCACGGCAGTATGCCCTTTCAATCATGAGGGCAACTGCCAGGATTGCGCCATCCATTGTCAACGCGGCGAGGCGCGGGAGCGAATCCGCGAAATCATGCGATATGCGGCTCCGCGCATGGTGCTCCGTCATCCCCTCATGACAGCGGAGTACCTTCGTAGGAAGGCTGTGGGGCGGAAGGGGCTTTGAAACAGTTGCTTTCTGAAGTTGTACACAAACACTGCGAGGGGGGAACCGAAAACGCCGATTTCGAGCAATCGGGGTGAAATCGGGGGGAATGCTAGAGAATACTAGCTTGCACATGCCGATAGGAGAGAAGAGCAATTTCGGGGTTTAGCTGGGGTTTAAGATTGACAGGCGGGAGAAACGAGACGTCCCGATAGTAGAGACGCCAGCTCATAACCCACGTCGCAGCATTGAAAACTGAAGAGGATTTCCGTCATAGTGCGGGGTGGAGCAGTCTGGTAGCTCGTCGGGCTCATAACCCGAAGGTCGTCGGTTCGAATCCGGCCCCCGCGACCAAAATCAAGTCCCTGACCTGCGAAAACGGTCAGGGATTTTTTATTGCGGGGGAATTTTTCGGCCGAAAAAGTTTACCCCTGAGACCCTTTTCGACACGAAAACGAGCCTTCCGTCAAGGATGAAAAAGCCGACCGAAGTCCTCATATTATCTATCTTGAGGATAGTCTCGCGGGGGAATTCGGGGGGAATTATCTCGCTACTCCGCGGGAATCACGCCGTTTCGCGGGACACGCGGGGGAATTCGGATCCCAACCCGCGTCGCAGCAGCGGCGCCTCTCCGAGGACCGGAGCACGCGAATTCCCCCCTTGGAAACCCCCTTCCGGACCCAGCCCCGACGCACCAGGGGGCGGACCCGCCCATCCGCCCCGGCGCGCCGTCGGGTATGTGGGTTCCGTGGTTAATGGACGTAGGGAACCTTAGCGGACTATCCGCGTTTTCCGCCTCTTGCCGCTATTCGCCGCAGCATGTAAAACCCCTTGCCATTGAAGCGACGTATCCGCACTCGAGTTTTGCGGTCAGGTCGAACCGATGCGACAGGAGGTATATCGATGCAAGCACATGCGGCCGCGCCCCAGGGCGCCGGCCAGATCCCAAACCCCTATATGGTCTATGGAGCGCCCTCCGGGTTCGCTCCCCTCACGGACGAAGCCGGCGTCTACCTGCCAACGGGCCCCGGCGACGCCCAGCGCATGGAGCTACTGAACATGCCGGGCGACGGCTCGGACGTGTGGCTGGACGTGCGCGCGGTGCAGCTCTACCTGCAGATCTCGCTCACGTCCATCTACAAGCTCATCCACCAGGGCGAGATGCCGGCGGCGAAGCTGGGCACCAAGACGATCCGCGTGAACCGCAAGGCGCTCGAGGAGTACCTGCAGCGCGCGCAGCAGTCGGTCGCCGACTTCGCCGATGGAGGCGACGAGCGGTGAGACAGATTGTCCCAGCTGACCCTCATGAGGT
Source organism: Olsenella sp. (assembly GCA_017941585.1). Taxonomy (GTDB): domain Bacteria; phylum Actinomycetota; class Coriobacteriia; order Coriobacteriales; family Atopobiaceae; genus Olsenella_J. Next base: position 2,691 of record JAGAWD010000365.1, read on the forward strand.
ACACCCGGAAACGGCCGAACGTATAGCATCTTACCTGCTCGGCGATACTGTGCCCGGCGCTCGTGTCGCTGCCTGCTCGGCCCTTGCAACGCTCCAGAAACGAGGTAGCAATGGCAGCAGATAATCGCAGCATAGAACACGAGAGCGGAACGCTGGTCCTCCTGAAGGACTTCTACAACGTCAGGGAGGTCGCGGCGCTTCTGCACTGGAGCAGGGGTCGCGTCTACGCGATGGCCGAAAGGAAGGTGGACCCATTACCGATCAGGCGCTTCGAGGGCAGGAAGAGGAACTATCTCATCCAGCGCGACGAGCTCATCGACTGGTACGACAGGAACTTCCTCTACCTGCATGAGGTCGGCCAAGAATAGACGACGACTGAAAGAGGAGCATGATGACAAGCGGCGGCTCGCGCGACGAGTTCGTCGTGGTGCATCGGTTCATGATTGAAGAACTCGGCCTCAGAGGCGCAGCTCTCCTCGTCTACGCGAGGATCTACGGATTCTGCAGGGCGGGCAACCGGGACTTCTACGAGAGCAAGCCCAAGACCGCCGAGTTCCTAGGCCTATCCGAGAGAACAGTATTCCATTCGATCAGGGAGCTCACCGCCAAGGGCCTGATCTACGAAGTAGGAAGCCACGAGCTCGGGGTGGGAAGAAGCACCAAGGTGTATCGCATCGCGCGGGCGCCTTCCGCCAGGACCAAGTCCGAGGCGGCTAGGAAGACGTGCGCCAAGCGGCAATCCCCGGAGCCTACCTACGACGATGCCCATGACGCAGAGCGGAACGCCCCTGAAGGATCTCGCCCTGAGAATCCTTCAGGGGGTGTCCCTCCGCATGAAGAGAATTCATGCGGCGAAACGCTACCCCATGAAGATATTTCAGGTGGCGCCACAGTGCCCCATGAAGAAACTGCATGCCGTCGCCTGAGAGAAGTTCACCCGATAAGAAAGTCCGAAAACAAAGAGTTCATAGGAGAGGATCTTTGATATGTCCGGCGAACATAGAAACGAAAGCCACCTCATAACGCCAGAAATGGCAAAGGAGCAAGGCTTGAACAGCCCGAAAAGCGAAGGCACGGATTGCCCCTTCTGCGGGCGAATCCTCGAGCCGAGAGGCGTCATTATGAACGGCCGCGTGGCCTGGGTCGCGTACGAGCCCTGCGGGTGCGAAGGCGAAGCGGCCGCGGCGAAGGAGGAAGAGGCGCGCGAAGCGGAAGCTAAAGAGCGCGAGCGAAGGGCCAAGCTCATCCGATCCGGGGTGAAGAAGCGGTACCTAGAGGCGACCGTCGACACGACCGAGGCGCAGCAGTACATGGAGAGGTTCGGCTCTGACGACGGCCGCGGGCTCTACATACACGGCAACGTTGGAACTGGCAAGACCTACCTCGCGAGCGCGATGGCCCGCATGTTCATCGATGCAGGCTACTCCGTGGTCCTCACGACCACGCTGTCGATGCTCGAGGACATCCAGGACACCTACGGCAAGGAGGCTTCGTCGCTTGACGCCGTGCTCCGCTTCGCGAGCAGCGATGTTCTCATCCTAGACGACTTCGGCAAGGAGTCCGCGTCCGCGTGGTCGGCATCGATGCTCTTCCAGATCGTCAACTACCGCTACGAGGCCATGAGACCCCTCATCGTCACGTCGCAGTACGACCTTGCGGGCTTGGAGAAGAGGATCGCCCGCCAGGGAGAGTACGAGAGCGCGCGTGCGATCGTGTCAAGGCTCCGTCAGATGTGCCATGAGGTCAAGCTGTCCGGCAACGACCGTCGACGCGGGTG
>JAGAWD010000366.1 GCA_017941585.1 Olsenella sp.
GGCGTTGGCCTGGGCGTTGAGCTCGCCGTAGGTGAGCGTGCGGTCGCAGGCCACGAGGGCGACGTGGTCGGGGTGCGCCGCGGCCTGGTCCTGCACCAGGCGGTAGGCGGGGCGCTCCGCCACGGGCCAGTCGGTGTCGTGCAGCTCGCGGATGCGCCGCTCGTCGTCTTCCGTCACGAGCGTGACGTCGCGCAGGCGGTCCTTCGCGGTGAACTCGTCCACCACGTGGTCCATGAGGGAGATGATGCCGTTTGCGGTGTACGACGAGTAGAGCGTCGGGTCGTACTCCGCCTCGAACACCAGCCTGTCCCCGTCCATCGAAAGGTCGATGCCGAAGGACGCGCGCGCGTGCGAGAGCCCCAGCATGGTCACGGGCGCGTTCTTGCCGCCGATCGGGAATCCGTGCTCGAACTCGCCCTGGTACACGAACAGCAGGTTGCCCTCGATGCCGTAGGCGCTGTAGATTTCGCCGAAGCCGTACAGGTCGTTGGCCATCGCCTCGAGCAGGTAGGACTTGCAGTCCTCCACGAGCGAAACCACGTAGTCGTCGGGCCGGCACTCCAGGCTGACCGGCAGTGTCTTGACCAGCATGGACACGCTGTCGGCGAGGCGCGGGTCGTTGCGGCCGTTGTAGATGGTGCTGTACACCGGGACCTCGGCGTCGGCGTAGGCCTTGATCGTGAAGGCGAAGGCCGCGTTGTAGAACGCGTTCAGCGACAGGTTATGGGCATCGCAGAACGCGCGCACCGCCGCGCCGTCCGCGTTGCCGTAGACTCGCTCGAGGGCGATGTGCCCGGCACCCTCGTCGCCGTCATGGACGAGCGGGGTCTCGCCGCCGCAGCCGCGGAAGATGCCGTCGTAGAAGGCCTTCGCGGCGTCGAGGCGCTCCGTGGCGCGCAGGCGCTCCTCGTCGAGCGCGTACTCGAAGCCCGTGTAGTCCTCCTTGGCGAGCTTCTCGCCCTGGTAGGCGCGCTCGACGTCGCGCATGAGGATGTCGATGGACCCGCCGTCGCTCACGATGTGGTGCGTGTCGAACAGGAAGTAGGACCCTTCGTCGGTGACGTAGATCTCCGCGCGGAACACGAGCTCGTCGCTCGTGAGGTCGAAGGGGCGCACCAGTTCGTCCTCGGTAGGCAGGCTCGCGCACCTGATGACGCGTACCTCGAACGGGTGGTCGTCGTCCCGGATGGCATGCACCGTCCCGCTGGCGTCCCTGCGGACCCTCATGAATAGGTAGGGGTGCACGGAGATCGCCGCGCGCACGGCGTCGGCCAGGCGGCCGATGTCGACCGACTCGTCGAGCTCGTAGAACATGGGCAGGTTGTACATGGTGGTGCCCGGTCGGCGCAGGACCTCGATGAGGATGCCCGTCTGCGTCTGCGAGAGAGGGTACTCCTCGCGCACGTCGTAGTCGCACGCCTCGTCCGCCGTGCCAAGGAGCAGCTCGATCTTCTCCACGGTGGAGCTCTCGGCCAGGTCCGACGTCTTTATCGCCGCGCCGAACTCCGTGCGGATCTCGCTGCACAGGCGGATGGCGCCCAGGGACGAGAGGCCCGCCTCGACGAGGTCGGTGGTGATGCCCACGTGGTCGGTCTTCAGGATGGAGATGACGATGTCGAGAAGGCGGCGCTGCGCGTCGGTCTTGGGGGCCACGATGTTGCTGTAGTCCAGCTCGGCCTCGGGCAGGGCCTTCTTGTCGACCTTGCCGTTGGCGGTGAGGGGGAACTCCTCGAGGCGCATGAAGGACTGCGGCACCATGTAGGAGGTGAGGTACTCGCGCGCGTGGCGCCGGAGCTCGGCGGTGTCCACGGGGGCGTCGGAGAGGAAGTAGGCCGCCAGGTACTCCTGCGCCCCCTTCACGACCGTCACCACGGCCTGCTTGATGCACGGGAAGCTCCCGATGACCTTCTCCACCTCGCCGAGCTCGACGCGAAGGCCCCTCAGCTTCACCTGGTCGTCCATGCGACCGTGGAACTCGATCTGGCCGTCGACGCGCACCACGGCCAGGTCGCCCGTGCGGTACGCGGGAATCCCGAACAGCGTGATGAAGTTCTTCTCGTTGAGGTCGTCGCGGCCGATGTAGCCGCGGCCGACGCCGTCGCCCAGGACGGTGAGCTCGCCCTGCTCCCCCAGCGCGAGGGGCTCTCCCTCCTCGCTCAGCGTGACGCAGTGGCTGTTGCAGAGCGGCGTGCCGATGGTGATGTCGTCGGGCCCGTCCAGGACGACGGCGGTGCAGGAGACCGTGCACTCGGTGGGGCCGTAGCTGTTCATGACGCGCATGTCGGGATTGATCTCCTTCAGGCGCGTGTAGAGGTCCGACGGGAAGGCCTCGGCGCCCACGTCCACGCCGCGGATCTGCTCCATGGCCTCGGCGAACACCGGGACCTCGATCATGTTGGAGAGGTAGCTCGGCGTGCAGGTGAACGTCTCGACGTGGTTCTCCTGGATGAGTGCCGCGAGGGCCTCGGGGTCCATGATCTGGTCTTGCGTCGGCATAACGACGGTCACGCCGCTGGCGTGCGGGACGAACTGCTCCATGACCGAGACGTCGAACGTGAAGGCGGCGAGCGCGAGGCACGCGTTCGAGTTCTCCGTGAGGAGAAGGGCCTCGGTGTTCTTCTCGTTGGCGTCGCAGAAGTTGACGAGGTTGTGGTTCTCTAGCATCACACCCTTGGGCTTGCCCGTCGAGCCGGAGGTGTAGATGACGTAGGCGAGGTCGTGGGGCGCCACGTCTAGGCCGAGGTCGGACGTGTCGTGCGAGGCCACGGCGGACGTCGCCTCGATGACGGTGAGGCCGAGGTCCGCAAGGGCGCCGAAGAGGTCGGCGCGGCGGTCGAGCACGGCCTGCGTGGCGACCACGAGGCGGCAGCCCGAGTCCTCCAGGATGTAGCGCACGCGCTCCTCGGGGTAGTCCGGGTCGACGGGCATGAACGCGGCACCGGCCTTGAGGGGCGCCGTCCGCATGACGTAGGCCCAGCTGTCGCGCTCGGCCAGCACGGCGACTTTCGTCTCCGTCGTCGCGCCCTCCTCCACGAGGGCGTGCGCGAGGGCGTTGGCCTCGGCGTTGAGCTCGCCGAAGGTCAGCGTGCGGTCGCAGGCGACGAGCGCGGCGCGGTCGGGATGCGCGTGGGCGCTGTCCTCGAGCAGGCGATAGGCGGGCCGGTACTCGACGGGCCAGTCGGTGTCGTGGATGCTGAGCAGCCGTCTGAACTCTTGCTCGGTCATGCTTCCTCGCTCTCTGGTCGTGCGCCGTCTCTACTCACCCTTGAAGTTGATCATCTTCCTGCCAAGGGTGTTGAACTCGGTGCTTATGCACTCGCCATAGACATGCGAGAGCCCCTCGACGTTCTCCTCGTCGTCTGCCTCCCCGCCCATCAGGAGCTGGCGGAGGCTCATGCGCTCCCCGAAGCGCAGGATGGCGGCGTCGTCGCCGTTATCGCGCCGGATGATGCTGTACGAGCAAATCTTGCCCGGCTCGTTGTCGTCCGAGGAGAGGAAGGGCTCGACGAGCTTTTCCCAAACTGCGCCCGTCCGATCCGGGCCAAGCACCTTGGTCGTTTCCGTCCGCCACGCATCGACGTGGGCGGCATCCGCGGGGCCTCCCGTTAGCACGAGCGCATTCTCCGCGTGGCGCTTCCAGTAACCCTTGAAGAGACGTCCCGCGAAGAGCAGGAACCCACAGGAGCAAAGGTTCGCGAGCAGGGACCCATACCACGGGGCGTCCATTCCCGCGGTGCTCGCGAGCCCCAGAGTTGCCGCCACGTTTACCGCGATCTGTATGCCGTAGGAGACGTTTGCCAGGCGCTCTCGTTCCGTGGCGGAAAGGAAGTTCACCATAGAGTCGTTGGTAAAGGTGATGAGGGAGTTTATGCACACGACGCGAATCGCAAAGGGCAGGGTCTCGAGCATGACGGGGTCGTTCACGGAGAAGAGGCCGATGAACAGCTGGGGAACTATGACGAGCAGGATGACGATGGGAGAGAGGATGCGAAGCCCCAGGTGATACATGGACCGTTTGACCAGAAGGGTGCCGCAGCGGTTGCCCTCGCCAAAGTATGACGAGACGAGAGGCATGACCGGCTCGCTTGCCGATGCGGTGAAGATGGTGAGGAAGAGCACGAGGTTGTCGACGACCGCGGAGTTGCCCAGGCCGCTGGTGCCGCCGTCGCCGCTCAGGACCAGGTTCTGCACGATCATCTGGACGGTGAACATGAGATACATGATGGCCATGGGTGTGCCGGGCTTGAGTGCCGCGAATACGCCGGGGTCTCCCTCCCTGCGCTCGGGTCGAACGAACCGGCACAGGGTGCCCTTCTTCTTGAAGTGCCTGAGGAAGATGAGACAGGCGCATAGGTCGCCGAGAACCATGGCACCGGCGCTGGCGCCGATGTGGAGGTGGAGCACCTCCATTCCCACGTAATTGCCCGCCACGTTCACGATTGCCGCGACAATATTGGCCACGAGCACGAGACCGGGATCGTTGTCGTCGGTAAGGATGTAGTCGCCCGCGAAGAAGAGGACTATGGGAACCGACCCCAGGAGGAGCACCGAGAGGTACTCTCGCGCGTAGGCCATATTATCCGGCGTGGCGCGCAGGAACTGCAGGAGGGGGTCGGCGAAGACGAGCATGGCTGCGCTCAAGGCGACCGACGCCACCACCACGGCGATGACGGTCCGGGTGAATATGCGCGCCGCCACCTCCTTGTCGCCGGAGCCCGAGCACTTGGAGATGGTGATGCCGCAGCCCACGCCGCCTAGGCTGCCCAGGGCGCTGAAGATCAGGTTGATGGGCTCCACGGTGCTGAGCGCGGAGAAGGGGACCTCGCCCAGGCTCGCAGAGATGCAGATGCCCCCAATTACCGGGGAAAGCTGCCCAAAGACGAGGCCGATGATTGCGGGAATGATGTAGTGGAAGCTGCTCTTGCGTATGAGCCTGTCTTCGTAGGTGTAGTCTATCGCGCCTCTCGTGAGCTCCATCGTGTCAGCCTAACCTCGCTCCTGCCATGCGTGCACACACATATTAGTGTATCAATTAACGCATCACTGATGGGGAGCTCGATAAAAAATGTATCGTCTTTCGGCGTCTCTCCGGGAAGGACCGAGAAGGAGCGGGGCTCGCGCGACAGGCCGTCTCCCGTAAGCTTGATGTAGCTCTCCTTGCGCACCCATAGGCGAGTGAATGACCATGCGCGGTCGGGCGCCTGACGAAGCCAGTCGAGCTCTTTGGGCTGGCAGCAGTAGCGAGCCACTGCCTCGCCATGGTCGCGGACGGTCTCCACGTCAATGCCCACGGGCATATCTGCCACTGCGCATGCGGCCAGTGTGCCGCTGTGCGAGAGGTTGAAGTGGATGGACGGGTGGTTGACGAGATAGGGCTTTCCGTGTGCCCCATAGCCGAGCGTGAGGTCGCTTGCGCCCGCGTCGCCCAACATGTGCGCCGCAAGCCAGCCGGCGCCCAGACAAAGGCGCCTGTCCGTGGCAAAGCGGAGGCGCCCCGCCCTAGCGAGACGCTCGGGCCAGGGGAGCTCTGCAATGACCCGCGCCATGAGCGCGGGGTCATCCAGCTCCGACACGTCGAAGTATGA
>JAGAWD010000367.1 GCA_017941585.1 Olsenella sp.
CCGCACGTCAACAGTGTTATCGATTTTACCGATAGCAGTCAAACAGATACTGAGAGATGGAATCTACCTGCGAAAACGCGCAAATCGGCCGCAATCCCACATGAAAATCCTTGCGAGTGCCAATTGGTGCCCTATGATGTGCTCACGATGAAAACGAGAGCAGACATATCACCTACAAGCACGTTAATGCCCTAGCCCGGCCTCAGGAAGCTGCAACCACGCAGACGAGGACCGGGCGACGGCAAGGCAATCGTTATCGCATCAGGAAAACATCAGGCGCACACGGCGCCGCCCACAAAGGAGAACATCATGGCATTCGAGCTCGATCCCACCTTCGCATCCGACCCCGAGAAGCACTTCGACACCCTGCAGGTCCACGCCGGCTGGGCTCCCGACCCCACCACCGGCTCCGCGGCACTCCCGATCTACGCCTCCGCGGCGTTCCAGTTCGACGACGCCGCTGACGGCGCCGCGAAGTTCGCCCTCGCCAAGCCGGGCAACGTCTACGGCCGCCTGACCAACACCACCACCGACGCCGTCGCCGCCCGCGTGGCCGCGGTCGAGGGCGGCACCGGTGCCGTCGCCGTCGCCTCCGGCCACGCGGCGGAGATTCTCGCCCTCACCAACCTCGTCGGCGCCGGCGACCACATCGTCGCGTCCGACTCGCTGTACGGCGGCACGTGGAACATCCTGCTACACACCCTCGGCGACCTCGGCGTCGAGACCACCTTCGTCGAGAACAACGACATCGACGCGTTCGTCGCCGCCACGAAGGAGAACACCAAGCTCTGGTACGTCGAGACCATCGGCAACCCCCTCGTCGACGTCGCGGACGTCCCGGCGCTGGTCCAGGCCGCAAACTCCCTGCCGTCCCCGGTGCCCGTCTTCGTCGACAACACCTTCGCGACGCCGTACCTCTATCGTCCGGCCGAGGACGGCGCGGCCGTCGTGATCGAGTCCCTCACCAAGTGGATCGGCGGCCACGGCGCCACGCTCGGCGGAGCCGTCGTCGACACCGGCAAGTACGACTGGAAGGCCCAGGCGGACAAGTTCCCGACCATCGCGAAGCCCGACCCCTCCTACCACGGCGTCGTCTTCGCGGATGCCGCGCCCGCCGCGCCGTTCTCCACGCGCGTCCTCGCCAACAAGCTGCGCGACTTCGGCCCCACGCTCTCCCCGTACGGCGCGCAGCTCATCGGCATCGGCCTCGAGACCCTCTCCCTGCGTGTCCAGCGCCACTCCGACAACGCGCTCGCCGTCGCAAGGTGGCTGAAGGATAACCCCAAGGTCGCGTGGGTCCGCTACTCCGGACTCGAGGACGACCCCTCGCACGAGGTCGCGTCCCGCATCCTCAGGCACGGCTTCGGCGGCGTCGTGGTCTTCGGCCTCAAGAGCGGACGCGAGGGTGGCCTGAACGTCGTCAACAACGTCAAGCTCTTCACCCACCTCGCCAACGTGGGCGACGCCAAGTCCCTCATCATCCATCCCGCCTCGACCACGCACTCCCAGCTCACGGCCGAGCAGCTCAAGGCCGCGCACCTCAGCGAGGACCTCATCCGCCTCTCCGTCGGCATCGAGGACGTGGACGACATCATCGCCGACCTCGACCAGGCCATCTCCAAGGCCTAAGGCCGGCCTCTGGCACGCCGCTCCTCGCGCCGCGCCGCCAGCAGCGCGACCCCGCGACTCGGGTTGCGCCAAAATCGCACCAAAAGGGGGACGACGCCCGCCAAAGGCGCCGTCCTCTTCGCATGCATTGCGGCCATCTTCATCCAACGGGCCCGCGCAAGGCCAACTTCGCACGCGAGGCGCCGGGCGAGAAGAGCTGCCGCCCCGCTCGCACCATCGACTTGGCTTCGGCAGAGCCGCAGCCGCACGGTTTGGCCGCACGCCACCCGCCGACTCCGCCGGCGCCCGGCCCCTACGCCTTGTGCGCCTCGTCACACGCCTTCGCCCGGGCCGCCGTGTCACGGCGCACCTCGTCGCTGCGCGGGTGCAGCTTCACAAAGCGCGCAAACCCCTCCGCGGACCAGTCGTCCCAGCCCTCCG
>JAGAWD010000368.1 GCA_017941585.1 Olsenella sp.
ACTTCGATTCTTATCAATCATTATCATATACGCAATAATATGAAACGGGAAGTTTACCCCTAGAAAAAAGCAGCGCGTTGAGAAGGGGACGCGGACGTTTTTCGTGTGCCCTAGTCGTCGTTCCGAACCGTCGGCGCCTGGCGCCTATCGTATTGTAATTCACCTTACTGCCCTCTTTGAAAAACTCAATCGTCGTCATTGCGTTGGTGTTGGTGACCTCTCCTAGATGAGATTCAGGAATTCCTTGTAGCGCATGTCGGCTCGCATGCCCTCGTCGGAGATGGTGGTAGGTACCCTCATCCCTTCCTTTCATTACGGTACTTCCAAGCCCTGAGTTGCCACCCCGAGTCTTTGGGATATCAGCACTCTCCTGTCTCTTGATTATCTAAGCTTTGCGCTGGTTTGGTTATTAAATGTCAATCTGGACACTGTTCCGACGAAGTGATCGCGATTTCGCAGAGAGGCGGAAGTTGTTCCGGGGAGAAAGAACGTCATGTCCGCAGGCGTGCCTACACGGCCTGGGGTGCCCGAAGTCCTCGGAGCTGGCGGACCAGGCCGAGCCGTCCGCGCCCTGTCACCTCGGCCTCCCCGCCGAGCACGCCAGGAAGATAAGGATCGATATTGTCCAGGAGCACACCTACAATGTGTGTAGGGAAGTTCAGGCAAGACGGCTGCTTCCGTTCGGACGAGCACGGCAAGCCCCCTACTGCGACTTCCTTACCGTAGGCGACACCGCTAGGCGGCAGGGCAAGAGCCCCTACGCGACCATCCTCGGGCTGTTCTCTGGCGCGCGAGCGTCGGGCGCAGAACCACAGCCGGTACCTCTTCGCGCTGGGTTGCGGTGCTGGGGTGTGAACAGCAACGGCACGGTCGAGGTCCAGGGAGATAGTGGAGAGGGCCACTGCGAAAGCGGGGCCGAAGGAGCGGTATTGACCGTCAGCTAGTTCGGAGCCAGCATTCGTTCCGGGAACACACCCCTTCTTGCGCCACATGTCGGGGAACGACCCTTGACGCTTGCTCCTTGGCTGGTTGGAGGCGATTATCGGTGTTCGAATCGGTAAAGCCCAGATACCTATACCTACGTAGATTTTCAAGTTCATCGAAACGCATCCCGCACCCATCGAAACATGTTCAGCTGAGTGTTGGACCAGGCACCGCAATTCCCCAATCTGTTGCTGAGGGCTGGAGAGGCCAGTCCCGGATATTGGAGCCAGGAAAGGCAAGGAGGCGAGAGAGCAGAAGGCCGCCGTCGGAGAAGCCGTGCTCGAGAATGGCGAGGTATGAGAACAACTACATCGAGAGGATGCTCGACTGGGGCGCCTCGTGCCGCGAGATCGTGTGCGAGTTGGGCAGGGCACCGTCGGCGGTGGCAGGCGAGGTGGCGCGACACCGCTTCCCCGCTGCGACGGCTCCATGAAGTGCATAGTCTACGGCTGCTCGAGAGGCACGCACGTCTTCCACGCCGACTGCACGCTCGTGATGAGCCAGGTGAACTTCGAGCCGAGAGGCAGTCTCGCATGGATGACCCCGACCGAGGCGCTGAGGACCGCCTTCGGGGACACAGCCAATGCCCTCGTGGACGCCTTCGGCATCGAGGAGCTGGGTATGGGAGCAGCTCGACCTGACGTCGTGCTGCGTCGAACGCGCACGCGCGGAGAGGGGTGAGGCGCAGCTGGTGTAGCCCGTCTCGGACAACCGAGCAGGAGCACTGCCGCGACCGTCGCGATGAGCCCGAGATTGACGCGCGACGGGTTGGCGGAGCATGCGTCCTGGAGCCATCGCGACACCTCTCCGCACAGTCTACAATAGGAAAAACGCCCTGTGCGACCCAATCTGACGGCGCTCAGAGCGTTTCGATAACTGCGGAATCAGCGAATCGGGTCAGGATGTCGCGCTAAGA
>JAGAWD010000033.1 GCA_017941585.1 Olsenella sp.
AACACTACGCAACGAATCATACCACCACGCAATGAAACGGACAATGCTTATGGGCAAATCATACCATATATTTCAATTGTTGTTAGTCGTGGTGGGATTTATTGTGCTACTCTATGGCCCGCCGACGCATCAGAGCGAATCGGAGTTCCACGGTGAGCACCGGAACGACCGACTGGGGCGGCGGCACGTGGCTAGAAAGGACCGTTTCGACGAAAGGAAGCACCATGGGTAACAAGTTCGAGGAACTGCCACTGTTCCTGACGCCGCAGCAGCTTGCGGACGTCACCGGCGAGCACGTCAACTCGATCCGACGCGTCATCACCGAGGGCCGGATCCCCGCAGACAAGGTGAACGGGCGCTGGCGCATCTGCCGCGACGCCGTGTTCGCCAACGCGAAGATGGGCCTCCTCGAGGGCGGGAAGGCGGAGTCATGAGCGAGCGCGTGCTGGTGATCGAGCGGATCTGCTCGGAGCGCCGGGGCGTGCAGGCGATGATCGCGAGGGCCACCGGCATAGACAAGGGCGCTGTGTCGCGCATGGTGCACGGCAAGATGGAGCCCTACCCTGGTTGGGGCAAGGCGATCGCGGCGGCGCTCGGCTGGGCCGGCGACTGGCGCGGGCTCTTCGAGTACGAGGACGGGGGCGATGGCGCGTGAGGGCGACCGGCATGAGGAGACCCACGGCTGGAATCTTGGCGGATGAGCCGTGGGCCACCAGTGGGCGGAGCCATGGGCTCCTTGCGTTGCATCTTACACGATGCGGCAACTTCCACAAGACGGGGGTGGTCGCATGATCTCCGAGCAGGACAGGGACGCGCTGCGGGCGTCGATGCCGGAGCTGCTTGCCGCTCGCTGCGGGATCCACGACCTGAGACGGTCGTTCCGGTGCCCGTCGCCGGCACACGACGACCGGGACCCCTCGGCGCACTACTACCCGAACGACCACAGCGTGCACTGCTTCGGGTGCGGGAGGACCTGGGACGTGTTCAGCCTGATCGGCGAGCTCGACGGGATCGACAACTTTGCCGACCAGGCGCGTGCGGTGGCCGACATCGTCGGGTACCACCTTGGCGAGGAGGACGGCCAGGCCAGGAGGCCCTACAGGCGCAGGTACGAGAAGCGCAAGCCCCGGCCCCTCTTCGACGAGCCCCGCGTGGCGGGCGGCGACGACTGCGCGGACGCGTGCGACCACGCCTTCGAGGCGCTCTACGAGGCCGGCAACGAGGTCGGGCGCCGCTACCTCAGGTGGCGCGGGCTCGACGACCAGGACATCATGGCCCACGGGCTCGGGTTCACACGCGTGCCGAAGGACATCATGCCCGCCTTCAAGGTGTGGGAGCCGGAGGCGCTGGGGTTCGTCACGATACCGTTCTGGGACGCTACCTACGAGCACGCCAGCTACTGCATGGTGCGCACCATATCGCGCGGGAAGGTCAGGAACAAGGAGTGGCGGCCTGCCGGGATCGCGACGCCGCTCTGGTGCGAGTGGAAGCTCTCGGCATCGCTCGACGTGCTCTACGTGGCCGAGGGGCTCATCGACGCGATCGCGCTGCAGAAGATCGTCGGCGGCGACGTGATGGCGCTCGGAGGCGTGTCGAACGCCAAGCGCCTGGCCCAGGTGCTCTACCGCGTGCCCGTGGAGGCGCGGCCCCGCACGATGGTCGTCTGCATGGACGAGGACGACGAGGGGCGCAAGGCGAGCGACAGGATCTGCGCCGACCTCGACGCCCTCAAGGTGGCCCATGCCGTCATGCCGCCCTACCCGGGAGGCGCCAAGGACGCGGACGAGTGGCTCATGAACGGGCGCGACAGCGACTGGACGTACGAGGCCTACGGCGAGGCGGCCGGCATAAGGCTCTACCGGACGAGGTGGCTGGCATGACGATCGTGGACGAGAACTACAGGAACGAGCTGGAGGCCGCCGTCGGGGCGGCCTCCGTCGTATCCACAGATGTTGCGGCAACTACGGGCGAGCACCGGTCGACCCTGCCCGCCTTCGAGTGGGCGATCATCGAGCCCTCCGAGCTGCCCAAGATGCCCGCGCAGGTGATCGAGGGCGTGCTGCTTGAGACGCACAAGATGCTGCTCACCGGGCCCAGCAAGGCCGGCAAGACGTGGTGCCTGATCAACCTGGCCATATCGGTGGCCACGGGCGGCTGGTGGATCGACTTCAAGTGCGCCCGGCGCAAGGTGCTCTACGTGGACCTGGAGACCGACCCCAGGACGCTGCAGCGGCGCCTCTCGACGGTCGCCAGGGCCAAGGGCGTGGAGGCGGCCGAGGTGCGCGGAAACCTCGCCGTGTGGCCGCTGCGCGGCAGGAGCTGCAGCCTGGAGGAGATCGCCTGGGAGCTCTTCTCCCGCTGCAGGGCGGGCGACTTCGGCATGGTGATCATCGACCCCGCCTACATGGTGCAGGACGGCGATGAGAACAACGCCAAGGACATCCGCGAGTTCTTCGCCAAGCTCGACGAGATTTGCGTCAAGCTGCAGTGCACGGTGGTCATATCCCACCACCACAGCAAGGGCGCCCAGGGGCTCAAGTCCGCCATCGACCGTGGCAGCGGCTCTGGCGTGTTCGGACGCGCCCCCGACGCGGTGCTCGACCTGACCGAGCTCGTGCTCGAGGCCTCGACGCTCGAGATGGCGCGCAAGTCCAATCGCCTTGCGGCCGTGAAGCACCTGACGGGCTGGCGGATGAGCTTCACCCTGCGCGAGTTCGAGCACAGGGACCCGGTCGACCTGTGGTTCGCGTTCCCGCTTCACGAGGCGGACGCGACGGGGCTGCTCGGCGAGTGCAAGCCGAACTACGGAGGGCCCTCGGAGTCCAGGCGCGCCCGCGTGGAGGCCGAGAACCTGGGCAAGGTGACGGCAATCGAGGCGGTCATCGACAAGATGCTGGGGGACGGCGAGTACGTGCTGCGCGAGGACGTGCGCAAGGCCATGAACTGGAGCGACCCCACCGTGAAGCGCTGGGTGGACGACTCCGATCGCTTCGAGCGCTGCATCGACCCCATGACCGGGCGCGCCTCGATCAGGCGCAAGCCCGTGGCGGCGGGCACGCCCAAAGATGATGGTGCAACCTCGGGCCTTGACCCCTCGGCTGCCGACAGGGGAGAGGGGGTCCAGCGTGAGCTTCCCATCGGCTGAGAGACCCCCAAAAGGCATGAAAGCCTCTGACCTTAGCCCCCAAAAAGAAGCCCTTATATATAGGAATCTTTTTGGGGAGGGGGATGTGTGTCGGGGCGGAGGCCCCCCGACAACACACCCCCGCACCCTTCCCGCGAGGTCTCGGGGTGGAAACGGCATCCATCACCTGTGCGCCGGGCGGCGGTCGCCATGGTGAGGCGCGCGGGAGACGAGTGGAGCATGCGCGAGGTTGAGCTGATGCGCGAGCTCGGGCACCTGGGTGCCTACGAGGTGCAGCGGGCGCTCCTGGGGGAGTGCGGCACCAGGCGCACGATCCGCTCGATACAGATCCAGGCGAGCAGGTTCCACGTGAGCCTCAAGGTGCGGCCCGTGTGCCCGGAGTGCGGCGTGGTGGGCGTGAGGCTCAACCGCCAGAGCGGGATGTGCCCCGCGTGCACCGAGCGCATGCACCTGGCCGAGGAGATAGCCTTCAACGAGGTGCTGCAGCGCGAGCGCGAGGAGAAGGCCAGCGAGTCCGAGGTCGAAGAGATCGCGCGCGAGCGGGCGGCCATGAGGAAGAGGAACAGTCGCCTGTGCAGCAAGTACGGGCTCAAGACCAGACGACAGAGGAAGGGCTAGGCGCGAGGGGCCAAAGGGTGCAAAGACTTACCCTTTGGCCCCTCTCCATGTGAGTTTGTGACGCGTTGGCATGATGCAGC
>JAGAWD010000369.1 GCA_017941585.1 Olsenella sp.
CTGGAAGCGGTTTTGCGCCTGGGGGAATCCACTGGAAGCGGTTTTGCGCCTGAGGCAATCCACGGGACCCCATTTTGCGCCTGGGGCGCGGGTGCGGGAATCCACACGAGGCCATTTTGCGCCTGGGGCGGCAATCCACCAGAATCTTCGGGAAGCCAAAAAACTTGAAGTGCCGACATTGTTCTGGTCCGCACTGGCCGGCTGTGTTATGCTTCGAGCATGCACGCACAATAAACGCAACTAAAACACAAGAGGTGCATGCCATGCAGAATGAAACTACAGCGAGCGCTCTTCCCTCCACGTGGCTCTATGCCGCATCATTCGCAATACTCGCCGCCTGGCTCGTGAGCGGACTCACGCTCGCCTCCTCCATCCTGGGCTAGTAGATCGACTACTCGGCGCCACGCCGCGCTGCTTGGCACAACGCCGTGCGCTGCGTGGGCCCTACATCATGCAGGCGCATCGCACGACGTGGCCGTGTTGCCTTGGCGAGCGTCCTTCTGGATACGCACGACGCGATGCGGTTGGCCCCTTCTCTACGCGAGTGGGGTTGGCCCCGTGCGAGTGGGGTTGGCTCCGTTCGGGCGTGCCCCTGATGACTCTTTCGGCCGTTTTTCATTCTCTGGCGTCCTCTTTTTTATGTGCGGGGATGGCGTCACTGCACCATCCAGCGTCCACTGCGCTATCCTGTAACGATGCGATTCAAGAATGCGATTCAAGCACCAATGGTCGACGCCCGTGCGCGATTGTTGAGGGTGCTATCGACCGAACTTGGAGGAACTTATCGTGCTTTCCGTCGACGAACAGCTCAAGGTGATCCTTTCCGGCGCCATGCAGGTGGTGCCCTTGGAGGAGCTCAAGGAGAAGCTCAAGAAGGGCAGGCCGCTCAACATCAAGCTGGGCGTGGACCCCACGAGCCCCGACCTGCACCTGGGCCATGCCGTGCCGCTGCGCAAGATGCGCCAGTTCCAGGACCTCGGCCACAACGTGACCCTCATCATCGGCAACGGCACCGCGCTGATCGGCGACCCATCCGGTCGCGACAGCACCCGCCCGCCGCTCACCGAGGAGCAGGTCGAGGCGAACGCGAAGACCTACGTCGAGCAGGCCATGAAGGTGCTCGACCCCGAGAAGACCACGATCGTCCACAACGGTGACTGGATCAAGGACCTCAACCTCGGCGAGATGCTCGGCCTCATGAGCAAGTTCAACGTGGCCCGCATCCTCGAGCGCGAGGACTTCCACAACCGATATACGGAGGGCAAGTCCATCGCCCTGCACGAGTTCATCTATCCCGTGCTCCAGGCATACGACTCGGTGGTGGTCAAGGCCGACCTCGAGATGGGCGGAAACGACCAGATCTTCAACCTGCTCGCCGGGCGCGACCTCATGCGTGCCGAGGGGATGGAGCCGCAGGTCGCGCTCACGGTGCCATTGCTCGTCGGCCTCGACGGCGTGAAGAAGATGTCCAAGTCCTATGGCAACTACGTCGGCCTCACCGACGAGCCCAACGACATGTACGGCAAGCTCATGTCCATCGCCGACGAGCTCATTCCGCTCTACTTCCGCCTGTGCTCCACGGCGACCATCGACGAGGTGGACGCCATCGACCGCGCCTTCGAGGACGGCAGTGCAGATCCGTATAAGCTCAAGCGCGAGCTCGCGCGCAACATCGTCGACCTCTACCACGGCGAGGGCGCGGGCGAGAGGGCCGAGGCGGCCTTCGATGCGCAGTTCAAGAAGGGCGAGGTCCCCGAGGACATCGCGGAGTTCCCGCTCTCCCTCGTGACTCCCAACGACGAGGGCAAGGTGTATCTCGCCAAGCTCCTCGCGGACGTCGAGATCTGCAAGTCCGCGGGCGAGGGACGTCGCCTCATCGACGGCGGCGGCGTCAAGGTCAACGGCGAGCCCGTCTCGCCCAAGTGCTACAACGTGGATCCGGCGCTCTTCGGCGCGGGCACCATCCTGCAGTCGGGCAAGAAGCGCTGGGCCAAGCTGGTGTAGACGCGCCCATTGAGCGCATGAGACTGCTGGACGCACCGCCGTCCGAGTGGCTTCGCGCATCAGGGGTGTTTGTTTGAGAAGGTGGAACAGTGCGCGCTCTCATTGTGATTCCCGCATACAACGAGGAGGACAGCATCGTCTCCGTGGTTGAGTCCGTCGTCGCGGCTGGGTATGACTATGTCGTAATCAACGACGGCTCTAAAGACGGTACCCTCAGGGCGTGCAGGGAGCATGGCATCAACGTGGTCGACCTGCCCCAAAACCTGGGGATTGGCGGCGCGGTCCAAACGGGCCACCTCTACGCCTATCACCACGACTATGACGTTGACGTCCAGATTGACGGTGACGGCCAGCATGACATCTCCTATCTACCACGTCTGCTCGAGAAGATCGAGGAGGGCTATGACCTCGTCATCGGCTCGCGCTTCGTGGAGCAGACCGGGGGGTTTCAGTCCACAGCGCTTCGCCGCTTCGGCATCTCGTGGCTGCGAGGCTGTATCAAGCGCGTTTCGGGACTGACCATCACGGACGCCACCTCCGGCTTCCGAGCGTCCGGCCGGCGGGCGATCGAGCTCTTCTCGCGACGCTATCCCACCGACTATCCCGAGCCCGAGTCCATCGTGTTCGCGCACAACGAGGGCCTTGAGATATGCGAGGTTCCCGTGGTGATGAGGGAGCGCCAGGGTGGCACCTCGTCCATCGGCGTCCTCTCGTCCGTGTACTATATGATCAAGGTGACGCTTGCGATCCTCATCGAGGGCATGAGCAAGAGGGGACGGTAGCCAATGCCTCTGATTCTTCGTCTGGTGCTGTTCGTTTTCTCGCTCGTCTTCTTTTTCGCGGTCTTCCAACTTGTGCGAAAGGAACGGCTCCAACTCAAGTATTCGCTGATGTGGATGGTGCTGAGCATTGTCGTGCTCCTGTGTGCGGTCTTCCCGAACGCAGTGGGGGCCGTGTCGAAGGCGCTCGGGGTCGGAGTGGCCTCAAACTTCGTCTTTCTCGCGGGATTCGTGATACTGATAGGCATCTGCCTCTCGCTCTCCGTCATCGTGAGCTGGCAGGCGAAGGACATCCGCTGCCTCGTGCAGCAGGTCGCCCTTCTCAACAAGCGCCTGGAGGAAGACGACCGGCGGGGTGTCGATTAGCATGAGCAACGGCCAGTTCGAACGCAGCCAGCCCGGCCACGGACAGCCCGGCCATCGTCGGTTCAGAGACACCCACCCCGTGCCGGAGCTCCTGGCGCCGGCGGGTGGCCCCGCCCCGTTCAACGCCGCCCTCGCCGCAGGGGCCGACGCCATCTACTGCGGCTTGGGAAACGACTTCAACGCGCGTCGCGGCGCGGACAACTTTGACGACGAGACGTTCGCCGAGGCATGCCGCGCGGCCCACCTTGCGGGAGCGCGCGTCTACGTAACGGAAAACGTCGTCATCCGCACCGAGGAGATGCCCGCCGCGCTCGCCCTTGTGCGCCGCGCGTGGCTCCTGGGCGCCGACGCGTTCATCATCCAGGACTGGGGGCTTCTCGCCGAGGTGCGCCGCCTCTGGCCCCAGATCGAGTGCCACGTCTCCACGCAGGCTAACGTGCACGACGCGCGCGGCGTGGCGTGGTGCCGCGAGCTGGGGGTGGACCGGGTCACGCTCTCGCGCGAGCTGTCGGTGGCGGAGATCGCGCGCATTGCCGAGGAGGGGGTCGAGCTCGAGAGCTTCGGCCACGGCGCGCTCTGCTTCTGCTACTCGGGCGTCTGCATGATGAGCTCTCTCTCCGGCGCCCGCTCGGCAAACCGCGGCCTCTGCGCCCAGCCGTGTCGGCTCACCTACGAGCTGGTGGACGAGACGGGGGAGAGGATCGCGCCTGCCGGCTGGGACCGCCCGCTCTGTCCCAGGGACTACTGCACCATCGACGACCTCGCCCGCCTCGCGGAGGCCGGGCTGGGGTCGCTCAAGGTCGAGGGTCGCATGAAGGCCCCCGACTACGTCCACTCCGTCGTGTCTGCCTACCGCGGAGCCCTCGATGACCTCGCGGCGAGACATGTGCCCTCCGCGCGTGAGGACGAGGCCCGCCACGAGCTGCTCAGGCGCGCCTTCAATCGCGACTTCACCAACAGCTACCTCGACCATCGCTCCGACAACGACATGATGAGCTACGAGCGCTCCAACAACAGGGGAGAGCTCGTCGGCAGCGTGCTTGCGAGCCGTGATCTGGGGAGCTCCAAGGTCAGGCGCGGCGGGCGCTCTGGCGGCCGCGACCGCTTCCGCACCGTCACGCGCGCCGAGGTCGACATCCGGCTCGAGCGGCACGTGGGCAGGGGCGACCTTCTCGAGATTCGTCCCGTCGCCGACCCGTCGCAGTTCCTCACCGTGCACGCGCAGGACGATGCGGCGGCCGGTGACGTCATCACCTGCATGGCGTCGCGTCCGATGGAGCCGGGCTCGCCCGTGCGCGTGATCCGCTCGCAGCGCGCGATGGACGCCGGCGCCCGTGCCGCGAAGGGTGAGGAGGCTCCCAAGCGGAAGGTGCGCGTGCGTGTGATCGCCCGCCTGGGCGAGCCGTTTGCCGTGGAGCTCGAGACGGCGGACGGTCCGGGCAGCGACGCCTCCGCCCGCGCCGCTGCCGGTACCGAGAGTGCCGTCAGCGCCCGCGCGGAGGGCTTCGTCGTGGAGCCGGCGCGCACTAAGGCGGTGAGCAAGGACGACCTTGTGGAGCACGTCGGCCGCATGGGGCAGACGCCCTTCGAGCCAGTTTCCATAGAGGTGGAGCTTGACGAGGGCTGTGGCATGGGCTTCTCCGCGGTCCACAAGGTGCGCGCCGAGGCGTGCGCCCTGCTTGAGCAGGCGATTCTCGCTCCGACGAGCGCCGAGGCGCGCGGGGCCTCCATTGCCGAGGCGCCCACGGCCGCCGAGCTGGCCGCCGCCAACGCCGCCACGAGGGAGAGGGTCGCGTCCGTCTCGTCCGCCGATACTGCACGCGCCGACGCTAGGATCGCTGTCGATGACGCGCCTGTCGCGGAGGTATGTGCGCTCGTGCCATCGGTCGAGGTCGCCAAGGCGGCCGTCGCTGCGGGGGCGACGCGCCTCTACGCCACCGCCGACGCAATCATCGAGGCGCGCGACGGAGGGGAGTCGTGGCCCGCCGGCGTTCCCCTCGTGCCGTGGCTCGACGAGGTCTGCCGCGAGTGCGACCACGACCGACTTGATCCCCTCGTGGAGGCGGGCCTGCCATGCGCGGTGGGCAACGTGTCCGAACTTGCGCTTTCTGCCTCGCGCGGCGCCGTCGCCGAGGTCCGGCCCTGCGTTCCCGTCCACAACGAGAGCTGTCTCGTCGCCCTCGAACGCGCGGGAGCGCGCGGCGTCTGGCTATCGCCCGAGCTCACCCTCGACGAGGTCTGCGCGCTGGCGGAGCAGGCGTCCGTTCCTGTGGGGCTCGTGGTTTCCGGGCGCACGAGGGCGATGACGAGCGAGCACTGCGTGCTTCAGGCGGCCGACCGCTGCGTCCACGACTGTGCCACCTGTGGCCTTCGCCAGGAGCACTGCTCCCTGCGCGACCGCTCGGGCGCACTTCTGCCCGTGAGGACCGATGCCCAGGGGAGAAGCCGCATCTATTCTGCCTACCCGCTCGATGCAACGCCCCAGGCGGGCGAGCTTCTCGCCGCCGGCGTCACGCGCCTCATGGCCGACTGCACGCTCCTCTCCGCCGACGAGGCGTCGCTCGCCGTCGAGCGCGTGGCGCGCGCCGTCGAGGCCGCGCGGGAGGGGAGGCGTCCCGCCGGCCGCGCGCAGGGGGCGACCTCGGGCCACCTCTTCATGGGGATCGCGTAGGACGTGTCGCGCCTTACGTGCGCAAATCGTTCTCGAGTGGATCCGCGTC
>JAGAWD010000370.1 GCA_017941585.1 Olsenella sp.
CACAGCTCGAAGAGGCGCTTTCCCGAGGGGTGGCGCGAGGTGACGCTTCGGGAGTACGCGAGGCTCGTGATGCCGACGACCGTGCATCCCGCGTCAC
Source organism: Olsenella sp. (assembly GCA_017941585.1). Lineage (GTDB taxonomy): Bacteria > Actinomycetota > Coriobacteriia > Coriobacteriales > Atopobiaceae > Olsenella_J. The sequence continues at coordinate 98 of JAGAWD010000370.1, forward strand.
GCCCCGCCATGGCGACCTCGACCGTGACGGGGTTCCTCCCCGACACGGAGTGGACGAGGAGGACGTCGCCCCTCTCGAGCGGGTACGCCGACGCGATCGCGCTGCCGTAGCCCACACAGCGGCGTGGTCCAGGGCAGCATGACGCCGCTGCACGGCGGAACCAGCCCCGCCGCCATGACCGCGTAGGTGCCGAGGATGTTGATGGTCGGCACCAGGAGGGGCTCGGTGGCTCCCTCGGGTGTGAAGGGCGTCACCTGGGGCATGAGGATGAGCCAGCTCGAGAGCGAGACGATGCCGGCGGAGGCGCGGTCGGAGATACCCTCGTGCCCCGCGAGGTTGTAGCCGACGTTGTAGGCGATGAAGACGCCCATGAGCCCCATGGTGGCGTTAGACGGAATGCCGATGAGCTCCTTCAGCGTGTAGTCGCCGACCTCCACCGACTGGAGGAGGTCGCCCCAGGCGGGTATCGGAAGTTGGCGACGAGGGTGAACATGGAGCCGATGATCAGAAGCGGCATGATCATCGCAAATGAGTCGCGGACCGTCAGCAGGTACTTGTTCCTTCCGACGCTGGTCGCCAGAGGCATCAGGACCCTCTCGAGCCGGCCCATGGGCTGAGTGGACGACGAGTCGTTCATGGCGCACGCTCCAATCAAATAGAGACTTCCGTCGGACCTGGGCGACACCATTCATCTGGAGCCAATCCTCACCCCTGGCCCTCGCCCTGGCCCTGGCTCCTCTCCCGCTCCTCCTTCTTCTGCCTGATGAGCAGGAGGGCCTGCTTCAGGACTCGCTCGCCGTTCAGGGCCCCGTAGTCGCGAGAGTCGATCACGGAGACGGGGATCCTGTCGCCGAACCTGTCCGCGATGCCGCGATAGAGAAAGCGGGCCTGGGGTCCGAGCAGGATGCAGTCGGGAGTGTCGGTCTCCACGATCTTGTCGATGTCGCTCGTCGAGTAGGCGCCCACCGTAACGGGAAGGTTGTACGCGTCGGCGGCGTCCTGCATCTTCGCGGCCATCATGCTCGTGGACATTCCCGCGCTGCAGAACAGATAGACCTTCTTCTTACTCATCCCTCACTCCCCTCTTGCGACCCAGCGGGCCGAGCCGACCCAGCGGGCCGTGCCGATCCAGTCGAACGAGAACCCGAGCCCCCGCTGCAGGACTCCCTGCACATCTCGACGATATGGACGCCAAGGTCGTAGACGGTGGATGCATTCATGATGTGGTCCTGGGCGTGCACCATGAGGAGCGTCACGGGAGGGGCATCCCCCGCAGCCTCCCTGCGAATCAGGTCGGTCTGTATGGCATGAGCCCTCGCAAACGCCTCGCGGCTCTGCGCCAGAAGCTCGTCGGCCTGACCAAGGTCACCGGCACGGGCAGCCTCAATCGCCTCGAGAACGAAGCTCCGAGCATCCCCGCCATGGGCGACAAGACCCATGATCACCTGCTCGTATTCGCTCCTGTCCATGGGCGCCTCCCCCTGCCGCAGGCGCGGCTTGCGCGCGTGGGCGGGCTCCTCGTAGCTCTTCCCGCCCCGAGCCCATGGTATGAAAATCGAAGAATCGCGTTCAAGCGTTGGTTTTGTTTACTAAAGCAATACAGAGCCAAAAAACAGGCTCTTTGCAGTTTTTGATGAATGCTCGCCGGACGAACGCCAACTCAAAAGCGGAGCGCATGGAAGATTCGGGAGCCCACTCGGTGGCATTTCCCACCGACCGTGCACTGCCGACCGCGCACTCGGTGGGGTTCCGCGTCGAGTGTACACTCCCGACCGTACACTCGGTGGGGTTCCGCGCCGAGTGTACACCGCCGACCGTACACTCGGTGGGGTTCCGCGTCGAGTGTACACTCCGGTTTGTACACTCGGTGGGGTTCCGCGCCGAGTGTGCACTGCCGACCGCACACTCGGTGACGTGTCGCGCCGAGTGTGCGGTCGGCATTCGAACCCGCCA
>JAGAWD010000371.1 GCA_017941585.1 Olsenella sp.
ATTCTCGTCAACTCCAACCCTGCGACCATCATGACCGACCCTGAGACCGCAGAGCGCACGTACGTGGAACCCATCACCGTGGAAGCCGTCACGCGCGTCATCGAGCGTGAACGGCCCGACGCGCTGCTGCCCAACATGGGAGGCCAGACCGCACTCAACTGCGCAGTCGCCCTAGACGAGGCCGGCGTGCTCGAGCGTTATGGCGTGGAGGTCATTGGCTGTAACCTTGATTCCATTCGCATGGGCGAGGACCGCGAACTCTTTGCTGCTGCCATGCGCGAAATCGGGTTAGAAGTCGCAGACTCCGGGTTCGCCCATACGCTCGACGAGGCGATCGACATTTCGGGAGGGCTCGGCTACCCCGTGGTGATACGCCCCAGCTTCACCCTTGGTGGGTCGGGAGGTGGCATCGCCCACGACGAAGACGAGCTCCGTCTCATCGCGGGGCAGGGCCTCGCTCTCTCCCCAACCAATGAAGTACTGGTAGAGCAGTCCATCGAGGGTTGGAAAGAGATTGAGATGGAGGTCATGCGAGACACCGCGGGCAACGGCATCGTGATCTGCTCTATCGAGAACCTCGACCCGATGGGCGTGCACACGGGCGACTCCATCACCGTGGCGCCAGCGCAGACGCTTTCCGACGAGGAGCTGCAGCGCCTGCGCGACTACTCGCTTGCCTGCCTGGAGCGCGTGGGCGTAGCCACCGGCGGCTCCAACGTGCAGTTTGCGGTCAACCCCGATGACGGCCGCGTGATCATTATCGAAATGAACCCGCGCGTCAGCCGAAGCTCAGCCCTTGCATCCAAGGCTACGGGCTTCCCCATCGCCAAGGCCGCCGCGCTTCTCGCCGTAGGCTACACCCTCGACGAGATCACGAACGACATCACCCGCGTGACACCTGCCTGCTTCGAGCCCTCCATCGACTATTGTGTGGTGAAGGTCCCACGATTCGCCTTCGAGAAATTCAAGGGCACGAGCGAGGAGCTCACCACGCGCATGAAGAGCGTGGGCGAGGCGATGGCCATTGGGCGTACCTTTGAAGAGGCACTTCAGAAAGCTCTTCGCTCGCTCGAAGACGGCCATATGGGTCTGGGGGCAGACGGAGCAGCAAGCTTCGATGAGGAGCGATTTGACGAGCTTGTCGAGCGGCCTACGCCAGAGCGCATCTACTACGTCGCCGAGGCGCTCAGGCGTGGTTGGAGCGTCGAGCGTATTGCAACGCACACCCACCTCGACCCTTGGTACCTGTATCGTATTGTCGACATCGTCGCTGCTGAGCGCGCCATTGCCCGCCTCGGCATATCAGGCTTGGATCGCGACCACCTGCTCGCGGCAAAGCAGATGGGCTTCTCTGACGCGCAGATCGCCTGGCTTACCAAGAGTACGGAGGAGGTCGTGCGTGCGGTGCGGCAGGCGCTAGGCGTACGCCCCGTCGTAAAGACGGTCGATACCTGTGCAGGCGAGTTCGCCGCACAGACAAGCTATCACTACCTCACCTACGAATCGGGAGGCGCAAGCGAACATACCGTGGCTGCCAAGCCACGTGTGCTGATCCTTTCTGCCGGACCCAATCGCATCGGACAGGGAATCGAGTTTGACTATTGCTGCGTGCACGCTGCCTACGCGCTGTGCGAACGTGGCTTTGAGACGGTGATGCTCAACTGCAACCCCGAGACCGTCTCCACCGATTATGACACGAGCGATCGCCTCTACTTTGAGCCGCTTACCTTCGAGGATGTCATGAACGTTGTCGAGGTTGAGCAGCCCGATGGGGTCATTGTCACGTTGGGGGGCCAGACACCCATCAAGCTGGCGCGTCAGATGGAACGGGCGGGCGTACCCATCATGGGCACACAGCCGGATGCCATCGACCTCGCCGAAGACCGCGACCGCTTCAGTGCCCTGCTTGACCAGCTCGGCATTGCGTACCCTCCCTCCTCGGTTGCTTCAACACCCGAGGAGGCCCGTCGTGTTGCACGCGCGCTGGGATATCCCCTCATCGTGCGGCCGAGCTATGTGCTGGGCGGCCGCGGGATGGCCATCGTCTATGCCGACGAGGCGCTCACGACCTATATGGCCAGCGCAGCCCGCGTCACACCAGACCACCCCGTCTACCTTGACGCGTTTTTGGAAGACGCAATCGAGCTCGATGTCGACGCGCTCGCAGATGGCGAGACGTGTTACGTGGGAGCCGTGCTCGAACACATAGAGGAGTGTGGCATCCATTCCGGAGATTCGGCCTGCTGCTGTCCACCCTTCTCGCTCTCGGACACCATGGTGGAACGCATTCGTCAGACAACGAGAGAGCTTGCCCTTTCCTGTGAGATTCGCGGCTTGCTCAACGTACAGTACGCTGTCAAGGACGAGCAGCTCTATGTGATAGAGCTTAACCCGCGCGCCAGCCGCACCGTGCCCTTCTCATCCAAGGCGCGTGGGGTGCCCCTGGCGAAGTACGCCGCGCGCATCATGGCAGGTGAACGAGTTTGCGATCTGGACCTACCCCCCGAGAGCCGCGAGCCCACACACTTTGCCGTGAAGGAGGCTGTCATGCCTTGGGTGCGCTTCCCGGGAGCCGACGTGCGACTTGGGCCCGAGATGAAATCCACGGGCGAAGTCATGGGCATTGCTGCCACCTTCCCCGAAGCCTACGCCAAGACGAGGCAGGCCATTGACTATGAGATGCCGGCTGAAGGCTCGGTCTTCATCAGTGTGAGAGACGCCGACAAGCGCTCCATTGCCCCTGTCGCGCTCTTCCTCTCTCTGATGGGCTATCACATCATGGCAACGAAGGGAACAGCAAAGACGTTGCGGGCGGCGGGGATTACGTGCGAGGTGCTCGAGCGCATTGGCGAGGGACACCCTAACGTCCTCGACGAAATGGAGGCAGGCGCGGTCTCCTTCATCATCAACACCCCGCATGGCCATGACTCACGCGGAGATGGCGAGCTGCTGCGAAGCGCTGCGGTTAGCAGGGGCATCTCATTGGTAAGTACGCTCTCAGGTGCCACGGCGTTGCTCCAGGCTCTTGCCATCCTGCGCGAAAGCGCCGGACTTCCCATCTACGCGCTACAAGACCTCGAATAGCAACGAGGGAAGCTTGGCCTGAAAGTTTGGAGGTATGAGCAGAGCGGGGGCCGCGACTATGTCCGAAGCAATAAAGGAGCGTTTTCTTTTGAAGGCCTCCGCTCTCACGGGCAGAGCGTTTGGATCGGCACGACATGCACGCCATCTTGGCGCGTATACGCATAGGTGCCGAGCCCCTCGACCACGGCGAGAAATGAGGGCGGCCTCCCGCCCGCCGCAACGACCTTGTCGCGCACACGCCG
>JAGAWD010000372.1 GCA_017941585.1 Olsenella sp.
CATCGACATGTCGGAGTACATGGAGAAGTTCAGCGTGCAGCGCCTTATCGGCGCGCCTCCCGGATACGTGGGCTACGATGAGGGTGGCCAGCTCACCGAGGCCGTGCGCAGGCGCCCCTACTCCGTCATCCTGCTCGACGAGATGGAGAAGGCGCACCCCGACGTCTTCAACATTCTCCTGCAGGTGCTCGACGATGGGCGACTGACGGACGGCCAGGGTCGCGTGGTGAGCTTCAAGAACACGATCGTCATCATGACGAGCAACGTGGGCAGCCAGTTCATTGCGGGCGCCACGGTCGCGAGCGACCCCGACGTCGTCCAGAAGCAGGTGAACGACGCCCTGCGTGCCACGTTCAAGCCCGAGTTCCTGAACCGCATCGACGACGTGGTGGTCTTCCACTCGCTCGGCCTCGAGGACATCGAGAGAATCGTGGACATCCAGCTGAAGGACGTACGCGCGCGTCTTGCACGCGAGCGCATCACTCTTGAGCTCTCGCCGGCTGCGATGCAGTCGCTCGCCCTCGACGGTCTCGACCCCGTCTTTGGCGCCCGCCCGCTCAAGCGACTCATCCAGCGTCAGGTTGTAGACAACGTGGCCAGCCTCGTGATCGACGGCCGGTTGCACGAGGGGGATACTGTGCGCATCGACGTAGGCGTCGACGACAGGATGTATGCCGAGAAGGTCGCGGAGACGGTGTAGGGAGATCTGCCCCCGCGAGGCATTGATTCAAAGGACCCGCACCCGCCAGCCGGCAGGTGCGGGTCCTTTTACGCAATTACGAAGATTCCTGCGATTGTGATGCCGGGAGAAAAAGCATGGCTAGCGCCATAATGGTCATCCGTCATCGGCAGGTTGCCACCGTCGCTTGCCACTGCCTCCTTGGCTGCAGAGAGCTCTGCATGGAGGCTATAATGGGTGCCGTGGCGACCGCGAAAGGACTATTCCGTGGTAAACGAAGACAAAATGAGCCAGCCGCTTGATTCCGATGACGATGATCAGTCAGAAGGATTCCAGACCGTAGAGTTCGACCGAGATCAGCTGTCAGAAATCATTGCTGAAGACTCGGGCGTCCGCGATGACGCTGTCCCCGATTGGAGCGAAGGCGACCATGCTCTCGTGGCGAACCGAGTGGCGCGTCAGGCAGAGGCGTCGAGTGCGTCCGAAGGCGCATGTGACGCGCATCTCCCGCTTTCTCCAGAGGAGGGCATACGTAAGGTCCGTGCGACGAAAGGGCCTCGTGGGGGAGGTGCCGCCGCAATTGCGGTTGTGGTTGCGATGTTTTTGCTCGCCGGTATTGCCGTGGCCTTCGTTACCTATGGCATGGAGCTCTGGGGAGGTCGGTCCATCCCGGACGTGGCCGATGGTGCCGAGGACAAGGCGCGCGCCGCTCTCGAGGAGAGGGGATTTCGCGTCACGATAGAGAGGCGGGTGAGTGACGGACCGGAGGGTCGCGCATTGGGCACCAGCCCTGGTGCGGGCGCGCGCGCCGATGAGGGGTCTGCCGTCATGCTCTACGTGTCGCTCGCGCGAAAGATTCCTGACGTCAAGGGAATGACGCTCGACGAGGCGCGTCATGCAATCGAGGCGATGGGCGCAGAGAGCTTCGCCATAGAGCACGTCGCCTCGAGCGAGAGGGAGGGCAGCGTGGTGGGCGTGAAGCCTGAGCCGGGGAGCCCGTTTTTGCCCTCCGACACTATCGTCATAAGCGTTGCGCAGGCGTTCGCGGTGCCCTATGTTGTCGGCAGGTCGGAGGAGGAGGCCGTGGCCTCGATCCAGAAGGCCGGCCTCGTACCCAAGGTCACCTACAAGGCTTCAGAAAAGAAGGGCGGCGTCGTCCTCTCGGCAAATCCGGGACAGGGCGCCAAGGTGCAGGAGGGCTCTACCGTCGAGCTGACCGTCGCGTCGTACTGTCCCTCCGACTACCGTTGCCTGGCCCAGTACTTCGACTGCCCCGCGAGCAAGATGGCGCGCTGCCTCACCGAGATGGGCTTTTCGCTCGAGTCTTCCTATGTGGATGACGAGGGTAACGTGCAGGCGCGGTACTCCTCGCCAGGTAAGGGGCGGCTGACGTTCGAGAGCGAACCTTTCACCATGCGCTTCGACGCGTCGCACGGTGCGGGGCCGGGCATCGTCGACGGGTCGAGTTATCTGGGCATCCGCCTCGACTTTGCGAGGGACGTCCCCACGAGCGCGAAGGAGCTCTCCCAAAAGGCGCTACAGGAGATTGCCGATGCCTGTGCCTTCACGGGGATGTCGGAGCGACAGTCGTCGGCATCGGCTCGATTTCCCGCCGGAACAAACCCCAAGGAGACGCCCTTTGTATGCGGAAGCGGCAGACAGAACGGCTATACGTGGACAGTTCTCATCGTCAAGGAGGGCGACGACGTCCGTGTTGCGGCGACCTGCGTGCCCACGTCGCTTTACGACGAGTATGATCTGAGCGAGTTCGGTGGCAGCGTCTGCAGCTTTGCCGCGTATGCCGACATCTACGTGAGATAGGGGAATCGTGAGCGAGAAAAGCGAGCGTTCGGGTTCGTGTGGAGCAAGAGAGGGCTCAGCGGGGTCGCGCCATAAAGGCACGGCAGGCCGATTGGGGAATCGATCGCGCCTTGCGAATGCGCGAGGGGAAGCGTTCTCGCCTGGCGGAGAGCTGTCTGATACGGCGTTCCTGCGTGCCGAAAACGAGGACGACGACGGATACGATCCTTACTCCGATCGCAGGCCCAGTCCCGAGCCACTGTTCGAGAGAGACCCTTGGAACTGATGCCGTAGATGGATTATCGAGGCTTGCAGGTGGCCCACGCGCAATCACGCCATCGCCCATCGGGGCGCGTCGTTGCTACCCGTTGATAAGGTGAACGATAAAAATCACGACGAGTCCGAGCGCGAGGATGATGGCGGCGAGGGTCGCGATCGAGCGCCTGCGCCTCGCCTTCTCGCGCGACTCGAATAACGAGCGGCGTCCCTTCGGAACCTCGAGGTATTGCCCATACTGGCCGCCCTGCATGGAGGAGCGATTGCTTCTCGCCTTGCGGTAGGCGCGGCCCCCCGAAAAGGCTCCACCGCTTACCGCGATGTTGGAATCGTGGGTGTAGCGATCACTGCCGCCCCCATCACTGAGGTCGTCTATGGCCTCCTGCGTCTTGTGGGGAGTGCGCTGCCGAACATAGGGGGTGCGCGTCGACTGGCGGGAGTAGAGCGTCTCATCGTCCCGGTCGGCGGGAGAGCGGGTGGCCCAGGGCAGGTCATTTGATGGTTCGGGTGGCGCCTCGGAATTGGACGGTGTTTCGGGCGCCGCCCCAACGCGTCCCCGCTGCTCGTCGTTGCCCCCGGGTGTGACCTGCGGCTCGTATTCTTCAATCTCGAAGTCATCGTTGCCCGTCATGCGGTTCCCTCCGCGATGCGCGTCCGTCATGCTCCTGACAATGATAGAACAGGCTCGCATGGGGTCTGCGGAAAAACATCAACTATAAAGCCCATATAAAACCTAATACAACCTGACTTAGATTAATTGAGTATGTAAAACTGAGAAAAATTTAGCAAATGAGAATACATCGTCTCCGATGCGGGAAAGAACTAGGCAAGCCAAAAGGCGCTGACACGAGGCGCCGCACACAAAGGAGTGATAGTTATGGCTAGCTTGATTCCTTATGGCAACTATGACAGGGCCCTTCGCAGGGCATGGCCGTTCGATACGTTTGACGACTTCTTCTCGCCGCTTGCCACCCTCTCTTCGGACGCCGCCTTTAAGATGGACGTCGAGGACGCGGGCGACAAGTACGTTATCTCTGCCGAGCTTGCCGGCGTGAACCGCGACGAGATCGATGTCGAGCTCAACGAGGGCCGTCTCTCCATCTCCGTCAACAAGAAGGAGACCGAGGAGAAGAAGGGCAAGAACTACCTGCACAAGGAGACCACCGAGTGGAGCGCCACGCGCGGCATCTACCTCAAGGATGCCTCCACCTCTGGCCTGACGGCAAGGCTCGAGGGCGGCGTTCTCACGGTTAACGTTCCCAAGCAGGAGGAGAAGGAGAACGTTACCAAGATCACTATCGACTAGAGGAAAGGGTTGCCGGGCCGCCGCGGTCGAGCAAATCGTGCGGTCCCGCATCCTATCTGAACTGAGCGCTGTGGGGGCATCCGAGTTTCGGGTGCCCCCTTGTTTGGCTCCCTGTGGTTTCCGGTGGGTGGCATGAAGCTCACGTCAAGGTTGCGAGAACGTCCCGCCGACGACTGCGGAGTGCGGAGCCGCCGCGAGTGAACCTTCCGGAGTGCGAAGCCGCGTCGAGCGAATCCGCCGTTCGACGCCTTGTCCATCGCTCAAAGACGAGGCCGAGGCGGGGTCGGCGCGTGTAGAGTTCGTGTCCATCCCCGCCGAGAAGTTCCTCCGCCTGCGTCCGCCCCGCTACAATCTCTCCTGCATCAATGAGCTGCCTTGCGGCGTAAGTCCGATTGATTCTCTCGGCCGCCCGCGGGTGTATGGCTCGTCCTCGACGACGTCCCTTCTGGTGGCCGGTACGCGTCACCACTCAGAAGGGACTTTTATCATGGCTCACGACATCGCCGCCACCGCCCATCCGGCTTCTGCCCACCCTGTTGCCCACCCGGCCACCTGCCCGGCCGCCCGCCCGGGAGCGGAACCCGCGCAGCCGAGGCTGTGGACGCGAGACCTCGTTCTTATCATCCTGGTGAACCTATGCGTGTTCATCAACCACATCATGTCGCTTGCGACATTTCCGTTCTACATCCAGAGTCTTGGCGGCTCCGAGGCCGTTTCGGGCATCTGCGCGGCAGCGTTCTCGTTGCTCGCGGTCATGGTGCGTCCGTTCGTTGGCTGGTGGCTCGACAACGGCACCCGCCGTACCGTTCTGGTCATCGGCCTCTTGCTGATGGGTCTAGTACCCGCAGGCTACATGATGGTGCCAGTCATGTCAGTCGCGATTGCCTTCCGCATGGCTCACGGCCTCGGCCTCTCGTTCTCCAACTCCACCACGGCTACGGTTGCCTCGGATGTGATCTGCCGACCACGCTTTGCCGAGGGGATGGGCTACTTCGGTATGGCGACCGCCCTCGCCTCCGCCGTCGCGCCTGCCCTCGGACTCTTTCTCATGGAGGGCTATGGCTTTGGCGTGCTCTACGGCGTGGCAGCACTTGTCGCGGGGTTCGCGCTCATTCTTTTCTCACTAGTCCGCGTGCCGCGTGTCGAAGTTCCCAAGAAGAGGCTCGACCTGCGCACGATCATCAATAGGGACAGCCTTCCGGCCACGGTGACCATGACCGTCTTCATGTTCACCTTTGGTGCGCTCGAGAACTTTGTGGCGATCTTCTCGTCAAACCTCGGCCTGCCTTCGGGTTCGCTCTATTTCGTCGTGATGTCGGTAATGCTGCTGCTCGTTCGCGTGACGCTCGGCAAGCTGGTCGACCGCCGCGGCGAGGCCATCTTCGTGTACACATGCAACGCCGCTATGCTCGTTGCGCTCCTGCTTCTCGCGCTCGTTCCCAACGCCGTGACGTTCTTCGTCTCCGCGGCGCTGGCGGGCTACGGGTTTGGAGGACTCGAGCCGTCGCTGCAGTCGATGGCGATCCACACCGCCACGGGAGAGAACCGCGGCTCGGCCAACTCGACCTTCCTCTGCGGGTACGATATCGGTTACGGCCTGGGCGGTGGCCTTGCCGGCGCGCTCATCTCCGTCTTTGGCTACGGTACCATGTGGGCTATCGTCTCGCTCGCCTGCGTGGCATCGGTGGCCGTTTACTTCCTCTGGGCACGTCACTCCGACACATCTTTCTCGAGAAGGCCGTAGTGTTGGCCCCGTCTCCGTCGGAGCGGTATGGGGCCATGTCGAAGCGGCGGCGTGCGTGGTTGCCGTCAGTGCGACTGGCGCCGGGTCCGGCTGACGCTGACTGCCGGGTCATGGCAGATGCGCTATGCTTACGGTCGTATCTCGCGGAGTGTCTGAGCGCCCGGGCCAAGGGTCTTGCGCCGTAACTCTTCATGCCGTTCGCGCAAGCCAAGATTCGAGGGGGTCGCTTGCCAAGCGCCAAACCACACAAGGGCTCGCTGCCCGAGCCCTTTCCCTACCGCAGGCTGACGTCGGAGCGCGTCGGTCGCTATGGTGTCGAGGTGGGCGAGCTTGACACGCCACAGGGACCCTCCCAGTACTCCATTCTGCACATGAAGCCCTTTTCGTGCGTCTTGGCCATAACCTCCGCGCGCGGCGATGCGGACGGGAGGATTGCGCTCGTACGGCAGTGGCGCTATTCCGTCGGGTCGTGGCAACTCGAACTTCCGGCAGGCGGAATCGAGCCGGGGGAGACGGCGGAGGATGCCGCTCGTCGCGAGCTGCGCGAGGAGACGGGGCTCGTTGCCGAAAAAGTCCTCTCGCTTGGATCCGTCTACACCACGGTTGGCTCGGCTGACGAGTGCGCCCACCTGTTCGTGGCGCGCTGCTTCGAGCGGCGCGATCCCCTGCCGCAGGACAGGGGCGAGCAGGTCGAGGTGGTTGAGGTCTCGCGCTCGGAGTTCGAGAGAATGCTGGCGGAAGGTACATGCGTGTACCCGCCTGCCTACGTGATTTGGCTTCGCCTTCAGATGCGAGGGCTTCTCGACAGCTGGTTGTAGCGCGGACCGCGCGTCGCGTGGCTTTTTGATGGTATCGGCGCGGCGCGCCCTCGCCGCGCATCCGCACACGCTAGAGTACAAATTCGCAAGTGCGTTCGGTGGGTTCGGGCGACGCCACACCTCGAACCTGGTCAGGGCCGGGAGGCAGCAGCCATAAGGGGCCTCTGGCGGGCGCCCGTTCCCACCGAACGCACTTCGTCGCCCCCCTGCCACGCAATCGTTGGCAAAGGGGCGTTTTTGTGAGCTGGGCCTCGTCGGCCCCCGAACGAGACGGATACCGCGTGGCCTTCATCAACTTCATCGCCGAGCTTCTCCACGACCCCCGCGCTGCCATTGCGAGCTGGATCGCCGCTGGCCCCCTCGTCGCATATGGCTTCATCTTCCTCATCATCTTCGTGGAGACGGGCGTGGTCTTCTTCCCGTTCCTCCCTGGTGACTCGCTGCTCTTTGCGTCAGGCTTCTTCGCGCAGGGTGGGGGCTTCAACATTTTCGTCCTGCTTGGCGTAGCCTGGGCCGCCGCCATCCTGGGCGACCAGTGCAACTTCATGATTGGCCACTTCTTTGGTCGCAAGATCATCGAGTCGGGCAAGGTCAAGGCCATGACTCCCGAGCGCATGGCTAAGTCCGAGGCGTTCCTGGACAAGTGGGGCCGCCTCGCAATCTTCCTCGGACGCTTCTTCCCGTTCATCCGCACCTTCGTCCCGTTCATTGCGGGTATGGGTGGCATGCGGTGGCATCACTTCGTGGTGTTCAACATCCTCGGCGGCATCACCTGGTCCACCATCTTCACGCTCCTCGGCTACTTCTTCGGTGGCATTCCCGCCGTGCAGGATCACTTCGAACTTGTGATCGTGGGCATCATCCTGGTTTCTGCCATCCCGGCCGTTGCCGGTGCGATCAAGGCCAAGTTCGGTAAGAAGGGCGCCGCCGAGCAGGACTGTACTGCCGAGTAGGGCTGCGCCGCCGAGTGGAGCCCTTCATCGCCGGCGGCCCTCCGGCGCAAAACCGAGTCGAGAGACTCCTTGCCGGCGCAAAACCGAGTCGAGAGATTCCTCGAATCGTTCTCTCGACGCCTTTTTGCGCCGGGCATCGTTCTCTCGGGGCCGTTTTGCGCCGGGGACCCTCGGCCAATCGTTCTCTCGACGCCTTTTTGCGCCGGGCATCGTTCTCTCGGGGCCGTTTTGCGCCGGGGACCCTCGGCAATCGTTCTCTCGAGGCCTTTTTGCGCCGAAGGCCATCCATCAAAAATGTATCCAAGCTGTTGGAGGATGCGAGAACCACTCCGACCGTGCGGTCGACGCGGTCGGAGCGCTCAGCCGATGACGCATCTGGACCGATCGGAGAGACTTCTCAATCGCACCATGTGCCGGGCCCCTCGGGCCGGCGGTTGCGCTCGAGGCATTTTTTCCTGGAGCCCTCGCGGTCGTATCCCACCCGAGGCCGTCCCTCGCCAGAGTGGGCAGCCGGGCATCGTCCGCCAAACGTTTCGGAGGGCCAGGTTTTTGACAGCCAGGTTTTTGAGGGCTCAAAACGCGACCTACGCAATGGTTCGTGATCTCCATGCTGAAGGCGGTTTGTGTTCAACATGCTAAATGTTGAATGGACCATTGCCTACGGCTACCACATGTTGTATAAAGTGGTTCCGGCTTGGGCGTGCCCGTGGCTCGTGTATCCGCCTTGCGCCGGTATGTGGAAGACGGCGGTTTCGTTTGCCGTGTTCGGTATGGAAGGGCTAACCTATCGACTCTGGGGTTGCCACGAGCTGCGTGTGCGGCACCGGGTCAACTCGAAGCGGGCATCTATGGCCCGGCGTCGTACACGTCAACGCCACATGGGGAGTGTTGCGCATGCAAGAAGCATGGGAAGGCTTTATCGGGGGTGCGTGGGAGCGCGAGATCAACGTTCGTGACTTCATCCAGAGAAACTACGTGCCCTACGAGGGCGACGAGTCGTTTCTCGCCGGCCCGACGGAGGCGACCACGAAGCTCTGGTCCGAGGTCATGGACCTGTTCGCCCAGGAGGCGGCGGCCGGCGGCGTGCTCGACATGGACACCAAGGTGGTCTCGACCATAACCTCGCACGCGGCGGGCTACATCGACAAGCCCCTCGAGAAGATCGTGGGCCTGCAGACCGAGAAGCCTCTCAAGCGCGCGCTCATGGTGAACGGCGGCATCCGCATGGCCGTCCAAGCGTGCAGGGACAACGGCTACGAGGTGGATCCCGAGGTCGTCGACTTCTACACCAACTATCGCAAGACGCACAACGCCGGCGTGTTCGACGCCTACACCGACGAGATGCGCGCCTGCCGCCACTCGCACATCATCACCGGCCTGCCCGACGCCTACGGCCGCGGCCGCATCATCGGCGACTACCGTCGCATCGCGCTCTACGGCGTCGACCACCTCATCGAGGAGAAGCTGGTCGAGAAGGACGACACCCACAAGATGATGGACGAGGCCACGATCCGCCACCGCGAGGAGCTGGCGGAGCAGGCCCGCGCCCTCGCGGAGCTCAGGCAGCTCGGCGAGATCTACGGCCTTGAGCTGAAGCGCCCCGCGGCCAACTTCCAGGAAGCCGTGCAGTGGCTCTACATGGGCTACCTCGCGGCCGTGAAGGAACAAAACGGCGCGGCCATGTCGATCGGGCGCAACACCACGTTCCTCGACATCTACGCCGAGCGCGACCTCGCCCGCGGCACCTTTACCGAGGAGGAGATCCAGGAGATCGTCGACCACCTCGTCATGAAGCTCCGCATGGTCAAGTTCGCGCGCACGCCCGAGTACAACTCGATCTTCGCCGGCGACCCCCAGTGGGTCACCGAGTCCATCGGCGGCATGGGCGTCGACGGCCGCACCATGGTCACCAAGTCCAGCTTCCGCTGGCTGCACACCCTCGAGAACATGGGCACGAGTCCCGAGCCAAACCTCACGGTGCTCTGGTCGACGCGCCTGCCCGAGGCGTTCAAGCGCTACTGTGCGAAGATCTCCATCGCGACGAGCTCCATCCAGTACGAGAACGACGACCTCATGCGCGTCTACCACGGTGACGACTACGGCATCGCCTGCTGCGTGAGCTCCATGCGCATCGGCAAGGAGATGCAGTTCTTCGGCGCTCGCGCGAACCTCGCCAAATGCCTGCTCTACGCCATCAACGGCGGGCGCGACGAGGTGTCGGGCGCGCAGGTTGGGCCGAGGTTCCGCCCCGTCGAGGGCGAGTACCTCGACTACGACGACGTGGTCGAGAAGTACCTCGACATGATGGAGTGGCTCGCCGGCGTCTACGTGAACGCACTCAACATCATCCACTACATGCACGACAAGTACTGCTACGAGCGCATCGAGATGGCGCTTCACGACGAGCACGTGCACCGCTGGTTCGCGACGGGCATCGCGGGCCTCTCCGTGGTGGCCGACTCGCTCTCCGCCATCAAGTACGCCAAGGTCAAGGTCGTGCGCGACGAGACCGGCCTCGTGACGGACTACGTTGTCGAGGGCGAGTTCCCCAAGTACGGAAACGACGACGACCGCGTGGACTCCATCGCCCGCGCCGTGGTCGAGAGGTTCATGAAGTACGTGCGCGAGGTGCCGACGTATCGCCATGCCGTGCCGACGACCTCGATCCTCACCATCACCTCGAACGTCGTCTACGGCAAGAAGACCGGAAACACCCCGGACGGCCGCCGCGCCGGCGAGCCCTTCGCCCCTGGAGCGAACCCCATGCACAGGCGCGATACGCACGGCGCCGTGGCGTCGCTCGCCTCCGTCGCCAAGCTGCCGTTCAGGGACGCGCAGGACGGCATCTCAAACACGTTCTCCATCGTGCCGAACGCGCTTGGCAAGGGTGTCGACGTGATGTTCTCCGGAAGCGACCTCGACCTGGAGGCGATTGGGTCTGACGGCTCTGCTCCCGACGGAGCTGGCCCCGACGGCTTCGACCCCACGAGCATCGACTTCAAGACGGCGGACTTCTCGCTCGAGAATCCCGTCGACTGCGCCTGCGAGGCCGACGCCTCCTCCCTCGAGGGGGCCGAGGACGTGCGCTAGCCCCCGCTGGCTGTCGGCCGTGACGCCGGGCGCGCGCCATCGCACCAATCGCGGCCTCCCGTTGGCCGTCGTGAGACGAAGCGCCCAGGATTTCGAGAGGAGCCCTTCCCGAGGGCGGAAAGGATACGACATGAAGACCGCAGACGTTGCACCCGATCAGGTGGATAACCTCGTCAGCCTCATCGATGGCTACACCGAGAAGGGCGGCCATCACCTCAACGTCAACGTGTTCACCAAGGACACGCTGCTCGACGCCCAGGCCCATCCGGAGAAGTACCCCCAGCTCACCATTCGCGTCTCGGGTTACGCGGTGAAGTTCAACTCCCTCACGCGCGAGCAGCAGGACGACGTCATCGCGCGCACCTTCCACGAGTCGATGTAGCGGGCGCCGCGCATGCCCGCTATGCCCGACTCCTCTGGCACGTCCGCCGCGGAAGACCCGCTCACGACATGCGGCCGCGTCCACTCCGTCGAGACCTTCGGCACGGTGGACGGTCCCGGCACGCGTCTGGTCATCTTCATGCAGGGCTGCCCGCTGCGCTGCGCGTACTGCCATAACCCCGACTCGTGGGAGTTTGGCCGTGCGGGGGAGGGAAGCGATGGGGGCCCTGGTGCGGACATGACGGTTGCGCAGGTGCTCGAGGCGTTTGAGCGAAACCGCCCGTTCTATCGCAGGGGCGGCATAACCGTCACCGGCGGCGAGCCCTTGGCGCAGGCCGAGTTTGTGGGGGCGCTCTTCGAGGCGGCCCACGCCGCCGGTGCGGGGCGCATCCACACCTGCCTCGACTCGTCGGGTGCGGCGTTCGGTGTGGCGCATCCCGAGCGGATGGCACGCGTGCTCGACAACACGGACCTCGTTCTTCTCGACATCAAGCACTCCGATCCCGAGGGGCATCGCGAGCTCTGCGGCGCTGGTCCCGAGCGACCCCTCGCGCTTGGGGACGAGCTCTGCCGTCGCGGCATACCCGTCATCATTCGACACGTGGTCGTGCCGGGCATCACTGATTCGCCCGAGGAGCTGGCGGGTGTCGGGCGAATCATGGCACGCTGGAAGAACGTCGTCGGGCTCGACGTCCTGCCGTACCATACGATGGGCGTTGCCAAGTACGAGGCTCTGGGCATTCCCTACCGGCTCGCCGGCGTCAAGCCGATGGACCCTGCGAGCGTGCCCGCGCTGCGACGGCAGATTCTCGCTGCGCGAGCTGATGAAATCAGAAGGCGCACAAGAACGTAGCCCCGCGCACTGCCTCGCGGTCGAATCTGGCCGTCACCCCACTGGCACACCGGCTTCCAAGCGGTTCATATGCATGAAACTTCCCCTTCGTGCGACGTAATGGCACCCGACTTGCACGAAACTCGCCTTCGTGCGACACGAAATCTGGCCCATTACGCTAGTTTCATCTTTGTTCTGCATAATCTCTGGTCGACAACTGGGAAGATGCTGGGCTTGATGCAGAGCTTTCCAATCATCTGCCCCCAAGGCCCAAAAAGTGCGTCGCACGAAGGCGAGTTTCATGCACGGGCGACTCCATTGCGTCGCACGAAGGCGAGTTTCGTGCAGGGCGCGAGGACGCGCATGTCGCATAAGCGTCCGTTCCGCAGAAGCATCCTGCTTTGCGAACGCCCTTTGCGTCTCGCGCGTCACGACGCGCGGGTATACTTGTCACTCAGGCAACAAACCTCGGACAACAAACCGGCACGGGGAGCAACATGGAATCGCTGTACAGAAAGTATCGCCCGCAGACCTTCGCCGACGTAGTGGGACAGCAGCATGTCGTGTCCACCCTCGAGAACGCTGTTCTCGAGGGCAGGACGAGTCACGCCTACCTCTTCTGCGGCCCGCGCGGCACGGGCAAGACCACCATGGCCCGAATCCTTGCGAAGGCCCTCATGTGCGAGCAGGCCCCCGGGCAACTGCCCGACGGAACGTGCGAGCAGTGCCGCCTCATTGCGTCGGGCGAGCACCCGGACGTCTACGAGCTCGATGCCGCCTCGCGCACGGGCGTCGACAACGTGCGTGAGGAGATCATCAACCGCGTGAGCTTTGCCCCCGTGCGAGGAAATTATAAATTTTATATTATTGACGAGGTCCACATGCTCACGACGGCAGCGTTCAACGCGCTGCTCAAGACTCTCGAGGAGCCACCGGAGCACGTGGTCTTCGTGCTTTGCACGACCGACCCGCAGAAGATTCCCGAGACAATCCTGTCGCGCGTCCAGCGCTTCGACTTCCGCGCGATAGGCAACGAAGACATCGAGGCCCACCTCGAGGAGATCTGCAACAAAGAGGGCTTCACCTTCGACAAGGCGGCGCTCGACCTCGTTGTGCGCCATGCGCGCGGCGGAATGCGCGACGCCCTCTCCACCCTCGAGAAACTCTCGGTGTTTGGCGACGGCGCCATCTCGATGGACTCCGCGCAGGACCTTCTTGGCGAGGTCTCCGGCTCCATGTTGGTGAGCGTCGCTTGTGCCATTGCGGAGAGGAACGTGGCATCCCTCTTCGAGGCCGTGGGGGAGCTTGCCGCGTCCGGTCGCGACCTCCTGCAATTCACGCGTGAGCTTGCCGGCCACTTGCGTGACGTGTACGTCATTTCTGCGGTGGGCGCGAAGCCCGGCGTTGTCGACGTCTCGGAGGAGGAACTGCAGAACCTGCGCGACGAGGCGCTTGCTTTCGGTTCGGTTGACCGCATCTCGCGCGCGCTTGCCGTTCTCGGCGACGCCGGAAATGAGATGCGCACGGCAACCAACCAACGGCTTGTCCTTGAGATTGCTCTAACGCGCCTCGCCCGCCCAAAGAGCGATCTCACGCTCGACTCGCTGGCAGACAGGGTCAGCCAGCTCGAGCGTCGCGTCGCGGAGCTGGGTGTCTCCGGAGTGATTGCCTCCGACGCTGCGCGAGTGAAGGCGGCCGCCCCGACCTCGCCTCTCTCGTCGGCGTCTGCACCGGAGCCCGCGCCCGCCCCCGAGTTCACTCCGGCGCCGCCGTCCCCTCAGGTGCCCATGCCCACTTCAGGGCCTGCGCCCGCGTCGGCTCCTGCGCCCGCGCCTGCGCCCGCGTCGG
>JAGAWD010000373.1 GCA_017941585.1 Olsenella sp.
GATCGGCGAGGTCCACGAGGGCGCTGCCACCATGGACTGGATGGTTCAGGAGCAGGAGCGCGGCGTAACCATCACGTCCGCTGCCACCACGTGCTTCTGGAAGGACCACGTCATCCAGATCATCGACACCCCGGGCCACGTCGACTTCACCGCTGAGGTCGAGCGCTGCCTGCGCGTCCTCGACGGTGCCGTTGCCGTCTTTGACGCCGTCGCAGGCGTTCAGCCCCAGTCCGAGACCGTCTGGCGTCAGGCCGCCAACTATGGCGTCCCCCGCATTGCCTTCATCAACAAGTACGACCGCGTCGGCGCCGACTTCTTCCATGCCATCGAGACCATGAAGGACCGTCTTGGTGCCAACGCTATCGCCGCCCAGATCCCGATGGGCGCCGAGGCCGACTTCTGGGGCCTCATCGACCTCGTCACCATGGAGGCGTGGGACTTCAAGGAGGACGCGAAGGGCATGATCTATCCCGAGAAGATGGATGCCATCCCCGACGAGTTCGCCGAGATTGCCGCCGAGAAGCGCGAGGAGCTTCTCGACGCCGCCTCCAACTTCTCTGACGAGCTGATGGAGGCTGTCCTCATGGAGGAGGACGTCACCGTCGACATGCTCAAGGCCGCCATCCGCAAGGGCGTCCTCGCCGGTGAGATAAACCCCGTCTTCGTGGGCTCCGCCTACAAGAACAAGGGCATCCAGGAGCTCCTCGACGCCGTCATCGACTACCTCCCGAGCCCGCTCGACGTTGCCGAGATTGACGGCAAGAACGACAAGGGCGAGGATGACGTCCGCCACGCGGATCCGAAGGAGCCCTTCTCCGCACTTGCCTTCAAGATCATGACCGACCCGTTCGTCGGCAAGCTCACCTACATCCGCGTGTACTCCGGTCAGGCCGAGTCCGGCAGCTACGTCTACAACTCCGTCAAGGACAACCGCGAGCGCCTGGGCCGCATCCTCGAGATGAACGCCAACGACCGCGTTGATCGTGAGGCCTGCTCCGCCGGCGACATCGTTGCCTGCGTCGGTCTCAAGAACACCTCCACCGGTGACACCCTCTGCGACGAGAAGCACCCCATCGTGCTCGAGTCCATCGACTTCGCTGACCCCGTCATTGATGTCGCCGTTGAGCCCAAGACCAAGGCCGAGCAGGACAAGATGTCCGTTGGCCTCGCCAAGCTCGCCGAGGAGGACCCGACCTTCCAGGTCCACACCGACCACGAGACCGGCCAGACCATCATTGCCGGCATGGGCGAGCTTCACCTCGAGATCATCGTCGACCGCCTGCGCCGTGAGTTCAAGGTCGACTGCAACGTCGGCAAGCCGCAGGTCGCCTACCGCGAGACCGCCGGCCACGCCGTGAGCCACGTGCAGGGCAAGTTCGTCCGTCAGTCCGGCGGCCGCGGCCAGTACGGTGACGCCATCATCGATCTCGAGCCGATGGAGGCCGGCTTTGGTTACGAGTTCGTCGACGCAACCGTCGGCGGCGCCATCCCCAAGGAGTACATCCCCTCTGTCGACAAGGGCATCAAGGAGGCGCTCGAGACGGGCGTCATTGCGGGCTACCCCGTGCAGGATGTCAAGGTCACCCTGGTCGACGGCTCCTACCACGAGGTCGACTCCTCCGAGGCGGCCTTCAAGATCGCCGGCTCCATGGCTATCAAGGAGGCCCTGAGGCAGTCCGACCCCGTCCTTCTCGAGCCGATCGAGCTCGTCGAGGTCGAGACCCCCGAGCAGTACATGGGCGACGTCATGGGCAACCTTTCTGGTCGCCGTGGCAAGATCGAGGGCATGGAGGATCGCGCTAACACCAAGATCATCCGCGCCAAGGTGCCCCTGGGCGAGATGTTCGGTTATGCAACCGACCTCCGCTCCCAGACGCAGGGTCGTGCATCCTACACGATGCAGTTCGACTGCTACGAGCCCGTCCCCAAGAACATCAAGGACGAAATCGTCAGCAAGAACGGCGGCTCCGCCTCGTAAGTTAAGTAGCCATCGGTAGTACCGCTGCCATTTTGGAGGTATTGAAAGTGTCAAGCCAGAAGATCAGGATCCGCCTCAAGGGCTACGATCACGAGATCATCGACCAGTCCGCCAAGCTCATCGTGGACACGGCCCAGAAGACCGGCGCCCGCGTCTCCGGCCCCATCCCCCTGCCCACCGAGCGCAACCTTTACACGGTCATCCGCTCGCCGCACAAGGACAAGGACAGCCGCGAGGAGTTCGAGATGCGCACCCACAAGCGCCTCATCGACATCCTCGACCCCAGCTCCACGACCGTCGACTCGCTGATGCGTCTCGACCTTCCCGCCGGTGTTGACATCGAGATCAAGCTCTAGCGCTCGACTCGCCTGAGGAATTCAAGCCGCAGCCCCTTCCGTCGCTTGACGGGAGGGGCTGTTCGTACGAACGGGCTTTAAATCCGTCAAAATGCGTGTCGCATTGCGGGTCGCCCAGCGCCCCTTTTGCCCTACTATGAAATGAGACCGTTACAACAAACCGAGGGTTTGGCCATGAAACATAGAGCAACAACCATCCTGCCCGTCTTCTGCTCGCTTCTGCTATCGCTTTTGATGCTTCCGGGCGTGGCTCGTGCCGGCGAGTTTGGGGCGACGCCCGCGGCCTCGCCCGCGCTTGCAGCGACGGACGACCCGACCTCGCTCGTGCCCGTGGTCGCCCTTGCGGTCATCGGCGTGGTGCTGGTTGTCGTCGCGCTCGCCTTCCGTCGTCGCAACAAGTAGGGCCCCTCGAAACCTCTGGCGGATCTGCCCAACAGGGGCCCGGCGCATAATGCCGTCGAGTGCGTCGCCTCCGGCGCAAAAGGCCTTCGAGTGCTTCGTTCACCGAGCA
>JAGAWD010000374.1 GCA_017941585.1 Olsenella sp.
CGCAAATCCGGCGCCATGGCACCATTTCGCCCGATTTGCGTGATGGTTTGTGCCATGGCGTCGGATTCCTGAGATGGGAGGCCCCTTTTCTGCCATCCCGCCCGATTTGCGAGATGGCCTGTGCCATAGCGTCCGATTTGCGTGATGGTCCGTGCCATAGCGACGGATTTGCGAGATGACCTCTGCCATCCCGCCCGATCTGCGAGATGGCCTGTGCCACGGCTCCCGATCTGCGAGATGGCCTGTGCCATAGCTTCGGATTTGCGTGATGACACATTGCTCATGCGACTGCGGCAGGCAAATCGTCCCCAAAGTGGAGTCGCTCGCGACATGATGCTGTGTCTCACGTGGGGACAAAAGCTAACATGTTGTGACAGGTCGACTTCTGCTGATCCCTGTAAGGATATGCTGTGGGGTATCGGCGCCTTTGGTCGCCTGATCCGTACTTTTGGCCAGCCACTGAAAACCTTGCCGAGTAAGGAGCCCACATGACCGCACCAATAAAGGAGAACATCTCGTACGACGACTGGGACAAGCTCGACATCCGCGTGGGAACGATCGAGAGGGTGGAGGACGTTAAGGGCTCCAAGAAGCTCGTCGCCCTCACCGTTGACTTCGGCGACTTCAAGCGCACCATCCTCACGGGGCTGAAGGAGGAGCGTGAGAACCCCAAGGAGATCGAGGGTGCCCAGACGCTCTTCCTCGTCAACATGGCGCCGCGCAAGATGGCGGGCATGGTGAGCGAGGGCATGCTCCTCGACATTGGCTACGATGACGGCATTCCCTCGGTCATCGCCACGCTGGAGAAGCCCGTGCCTAACGGCACGCGCCTTTGCTAGGGGCAGGAGCCCATATGCCTGACGCAACACAAAACGCGCCCGCCGCAACCGACATGCGCTCCGCAGCCGCCGCCGACCGCGTTCCCGACGTCGTGATCATCACCGGCATGTCGGGCTCGGGGCGCACCCAGGCCATGCACGTGTTCGAGGACATGGGCTACTACTGCATCGACAACCTCCCCCCACGCCTCGTGCTCGACCTCGCCGAGCTCGTGGGGATAAACTCGGGCATCGGCCGTCACCTCGCCGTAACGTGCGACCTTAGAAGCCAGGGCCTCTTCGATGAGATGAACGACACAATCACCCAGCTCGAGGAGCACGAGCTCTCGGTCAAGCTGCTCTTTCTCGATTGCTCCGACGAGGTTCTGATGCGCCGCTACAAGGAGACGCGCAGGCGCCACCCCATCGCGAGCCCTGGCGAGTCCATCGAGAGCGCGGTTCGGCGCGAGCGCAAGCAGCTCCGTGCCGTGCGCGACCGCGCCGACCTTGTGATAGACACGAGCCACATGCGTACGGCTGCACTGTGCTCGCGCATACGCAGGAGCTTCTCCGAGCTCACCGAGCAGCAGCTCATGGACGTCAGCGTCTACTCCTTTGGCTTCAAGCACGGCATGCCGACCGAGGCCGATCTGATGATTGACGTGCGCTTCCTTCCCAATCCCTTCTACGATCCCGAGATGCGCCCCCTCACGGGAAACGACGAGAAGGTCGCCTCGTACGTGCTAGGAAACGAGGTCACGGGCAAGTTCCTGCAGGCATGGCGTCAGCTCCTCGACGTTGTCATGCCGGGGTACGTCGCCGAGGGGAAGTCGCAGCTTTCCATAGCGATCGGCTGTACGGGCGGGCAACATCGCAGCGTCACCATCGCCAACGACACTGCTTCCTACCTCAAGAAGCAGGGCTATCACGTGATTCTCTCGCATCGCGATCTCAGGCTCGCGAACGTGGCGACGGTCTGACATGTCGTTCACCGCCCAGGTAAAGGACGAGCTCTCCCGGGTCGAGGGCACGTGCGGGGAGTGCGCCTACGCCCAGCTCTCCGCCATCACGCGCGTCTGCGGGACGCTATCGCTTCGCGGCACGGGGCGTTACTCGATCCGCGTCGCCACCGAGACGGGCGCGGTTGCGCGCACGATGATCAAGCTGACCCATGAGCTGTTCGACCTCGAGACTCCGCTCACGGTCCGCCACTCCAACCTGCACAAGACGCGAAACTACCTTATTGAGATTCCCGAGCAGGACGAGCTCGAGGAGGATCTGGTGCGCCTCGGGATACTGGTGCCGGGGCAGGGGCTCGCACCGGGCGTGCCCGAGGAGCTCGTGCGGCGCGACTGCTGCAAACGCGCCTTCGTGCGCGGCGCGTTCATGGCCGGCGGCTTCATCGCCGACCCGCGCGGTGACTTTCATCTCGAGATCGCGGTGTCGGGCGAGACGCTCGCCCAGGGGATCGTGGGCCTCTTCTCCGAGCTGGGCATCTCCGCTCGCCTCAACCGCAGGCGCGGGGCGTACGCCATCTACATCAAGAGCTTCGACGACATCGTCGGCCTGCTCAAGGCGATGGGGGCTCGCCGCAGCGCTCTTGTCGTCGAGAACGTCCGCCGAGTGAAGTCGCTCAAGAACGAAGTGAACCGACGTGTCAACGCCGAGCTCGCGAACCAAGCGCGCTCGACCGGCGCCGCTGCTGACCAGATGCAGCTTATAGTGCAGGCTGAGAGGCTCATCGGTCTTAGGGCGCTCCCGCCCGCGCTCAGGGAGTTCTGTCTTCTCAGGCGGGCCAACCCAGACGTGTCGCTCGCGTCTTTGGGGGAGAGGTGCGTGCCTCCAGCGTCCAAGTCGGCCATGTACCACCGAGTCCTCAGACTGCAGCATCTTGTGGATGAGAAGATCGCCTCCACTAGCGATAGTGACTCCATCGGCTGACGTGGCTCGAGCGATACCGTTCGCGGGGCCAAGGCAGCCGCTGGCTGGCAGAAATTGAATGCTAATAGCTAGTCATTTCTCGTGAACGGCTTATTTTTCCAAACTATGCACTCTCGCGCATTCCGCGTGGCGAAAAGTGATTAGAATGAAAGGCAGTGTTGTTTGTCTAGGCCAGCTTGGGGAAGGGCCCCGAGTGGTCTTGCGAAAGGAGATAGCATGGCAGTTAAGGTTGCTATTAACGGCTTTGGTCGTATCGGCCGTCTGGCTTTCCGCCAGATGTTCGGTCACGAGGGCTCCGAGATCGTCGCCATCAACGACCTCACCTCCCCCGAGATGCTCGCCTACCTTCTGAAGTATGACTCCACGCAGGGCAACTACTCTCGTGACCACAAGGTCGAGGCCACCGAGAACTCCATCATCGTCGATGGCAAGGAGATCACCATCTACAAGGAGGCTGACGCCAACAACCTTCCTTGGGGCGATCTCGGCGTCGACGTCGTTCTCGAGTGCACCGGCTTCTACACCTCCAAGGAGAAGGCGCAGGCCCACATCAACGCCGGCGCCAAGAAGGTCGTCATCTCCGCTCCCGCGGGCAACGACCTCCCCACGATCGTCTTCAACGTCAACCACGAGCAGCTCACCGCTGATGACAACATCATCTCCGCTGCCTCCTGCACCACCAACTGCCTCGCCCCGATGGCCAAGGGCCTGAACGACTTCGCCCCCATCCTCTCCGGCATCATGACCACCATCCACGCCTACACCGGCGACCAGATGATCCTCGACGGCCCGCAGCGCAAGGGCAACTTCCGTCGCTCCCGTGCCGGCGCCGAGAACATCGTTCCCAACTCCACTGGTGCCGCCAAGGCCATCGGCCTCGTTCTCCCCGAGCTCAACGGCAAGCTCATCGGTGCCGCCCAGCGCGTCCCGACGCCGACCGGCTCCCTCACCAACCTCTACGCCGTCGTCGACAAGGTCGTCACGGTCGACGAGGTCAACGCTGCCATGAAGGCCTACGCCGAGACCATCCCCGAGACCTTCGGCTACAACGAGGATGACATCGTCTCCCGCGACATCGTCGGCGAGACCCACGGCTCCATCTTCGATGCCACCCAGACCATGGTGTCCGACCTCGGCAACGGCCAGAGCCTCGTTCAGGTCACCTCTTGGTACGATAACGAGAACTCCTACACCTCCCAGATGGTCCGCACCATCAAGTACTTCGAG
>JAGAWD010000375.1 GCA_017941585.1 Olsenella sp.
GTCGACAGCCTTATGCGCCTCGACCTGCCCGCCGGCGTGGACATCGAGATCAAGCTCTAGGTCAGAGCGACAGAGAGCATGCGAAGCGGCCCCGTGTGGGGCCGCTTTTTTACGCGCCGAATTGGGGAAAGGTTCGGCATCCCTGGGTTGGTGATGCGTCTGGAAACACGCCCAAAGCCGGAGCACCTGGCTCGGGCACTCCATTTCGCCAGCGCACCCCAGTCGTGTGAGGCTCAGGCGCAGATGGATACTGCGCAAGTCTGGACTTGGGTGCACCGGCAGCTCCTGAAGGAGCCCACGGGACTACTTCTCCTGTCCCGCCCCGCCGTAGAGGGCAAGGATCTCGACGCGGTTCTTGCAGCCGGTCTTCTTCAGTAGGTTGCGCACGTGGTACTTAACGGTTGCCTCCGAGACGAACAGCTCCGAGGCGATTTCTGCATTGGTGCGTTCCGCCAGTACGAGGCGTAGAACCTCGCGCTCTCGAACAGAGAGGTCATGTCGTGCCGCAAAGAGCTCGAAGATCTCGCGTTCGGTGGGCTTGGGCTCGACGACGGGAAGGTACAGCCGTTGGTACAGCACGAAAAACAGCATGAGGGTCAGGGCGAACAGCGCCGAGACCACCGTGATGAGCACGAGGGGGGAGGAGGAGAGCGATACGGCCACGATGGTTCCCAGCGCGTCGCCGACGCGGCCAGAAAGCAGGCCGAGCCCTGCGAGGTAGGGCTTGTTGCGGGCAACGGCCAGGTCGGCGAGCAGTACCACGCGAAACACCGAGAAGAAGCCGTTGAGCAGGTATCCAAGCGCCCACATGAACGTGGCGGGCGCGGCGGCACCGGATAGCGCCAGCATGAGAAAGGGCGTGACGAGGGCGCCTGCACAGCAGAGGGCACCGATTCGCCGGTTCCTGTCGCTTGCAAATCCGGCGACGAGCAGACCGATGCCGTACAGCAGGCGCGAGAGCTCAAGACTCACTCCCTCGAGCAGGTCCACGGAGGGGAAGCTGAATCCCGCTCCCTTGGTGAGACCCATGAGGGTTACGACGGCACAAGCAAGCAGGAGAGAGGAATCTGAGGCGAAGCTGCCTACGACGGGCTTGACGGCGGTGTGATCGTCGGTCGGGCTGGGGAAGGTGCGGATGAATGCGATGGCGGGGACGGCAAGTACGACGCAGGTGACGATGCCGGGGATGCCACGGGTGAGGCTCCCTCTCATCGCGATGGAGAGCAGCCAGCTGCATCCGGTCGAGACGGCGTAGGCGCCCCCAAACACGATGCCGCGATGTCGCTCGTCCACATCACGTGCAAGCAGATGCAGGTAGTAGCCCTGCACTGTGCCACACAACAGGTTGGCAAGGTAGCCGAAGGCCAGCACGGGCGCGAGATCGGCTGAGAGGATGGCCGGCACCAAGCACGCGACGAATCCCGCCGTGGCGAGGGAGAGCACCCGTTGCTGACGGAGCAGGTTCTGCGTGCGTGCGAGATAGAGCGAGATGCCGATGCCTGCCGCCTGCATGAGGTAGCCGACGCCCATGGTGAGCACGTCGACCGACAGGGGAGACGAAAGCTCAGTGAGGTGGTAGAGCCAGATGATCCAGCCGGTCGAGGCAAGTAGGAAACAGGCAAGCGTCAGCAGGGCTACGCGCACGTGGGAATCTGATGCAAGTTGTCTCATGGCCGGCTTCCTTTCTGTGGGGATACCGTATCACGTGACAGGCGTCATGTGTCGAAGCATGCCAAGTTGTCCATACGTGGGCGGGGTTGATCCTGCGGCCAACGTGTCCTAAGGATAGATCACCTGACTCGTAGGCCCTTGTATTTCTCTGTTACGCGCTCGTCGAGAACTGGTTTGCGTTTGTGCAGGTAAAAGGCCACCTAACCCAAACCTAACCTTGCCGTCAGAGAGGTTTTGCGGCTCAATCAGACTGTCTTGCTGTCTCTGGAGAGAGTGAAGCTGTTATGAATCATGTCCTGAGAAAGCCACTTGCCTCTCTGGTCGCCTTTTCGCTCGTGCTTGGGCTGGTGCCCCTGCACGCGTTGGCTGACGAGTTGAGCGCGTCATCCGAAGAACCTGCCGCTCAGGAGCAGACGCTGTCGGAGGAGGACGCACCGGAGAAGATCGCCCCTGCTGAGGAAGCTCCTGCCATAGAGGCGGATGCTGCAAAGTCGGATGTTCCCAAGACGGACGGCGAACCTGTGGCACAGGCTCCCGCACCCACGGGGGATGCGGCCTCTGCGGAGAATGCTACGCCCAAGAAGGATGTCGAGCAGAAGGCAGACATTGCTTCGAAGGCCGAGGCTCCCAAGCTGGTAGCGCAGGCTACGAC
>JAGAWD010000376.1 GCA_017941585.1 Olsenella sp.
CCACCACGTCGTCCTGCAAGGCCGCCACGTCAGCGGCAAGCGAGCTCGTCACCGCATAGTCGGCCTGCTGCACCGTGCCGATGGTCACGCGGCAGATCACGGCATCGCCGAAGGTGCGCACGCGCTTCACGACGCGGGCCTTCAGCCGCCACTCGGGCAATCGGGAGCTGTCGATCACGGCGACCTCGTCGCCCAGCCCACACTCGCCACCATTGAGGGCCGCCACATCAATCTCATAGGAGACCTTGGGTTGCACCGCATCCAAGAGCGCCTTCCTGGTAAGCGCCAGCAGCCTGGCAGGGTCGTCGCATTCAGAGAACGTTACCTGTCCAAACGAATGAACCTTGGCCGTCCTGTCGGCGTTCCAGCGCCCCCACACGAGCCGCGCGTCCTCGTCGCCGACCCAGTTGACGCCGCCGTTCACCTCGCCGAAGGTGAGCTTCTTGCGGTAGTCGCCCGTGTAGCGCCCGTCCTCGTCGGTCACGGGAAGCCCCGCCCCGAACCCGTAGAGCGCCGTGTAGACGTCCTGCTCGAGCACCGTGCGCGTGCACCCCGCCATGTTCTTGCCGTAGGTGAAGCGCAGGCCCCTCCAGCTGCCCAGCTGCTCCTTGAAGCGTATGGACCGGGAGGCCACGCGCCCGTCGGCAACCGTTATCACGGGCTCGACCTCGCCACCCCAGACCTCGGCCGCCCTGCGAAGCGCCCAGAGCGCGTTCACGTGGTAGAGCACGCAGCCCGCCGTGCCGGTAACGTCACAGCTCGCAATCGACCAGCGCGTGGGTGCCAGCACGACCGCCAGTGCCTGCCGCGCCGTCCTTGAGACCAGGTGCTGCTCCTCGATGAAGTCGTCCAGAAGCTCGCAGAGCGATGATTCCGCATACACCGAGCACAAGCCTTCGAGCGGCTCGTCGGTGCGAACCACCACGTGCTCGCGCCAGGCCTCGCCGTCCTTCCACAGCAGGCGGTCGCCCTTCGTCGGCACCTCCCGGCACTCGAACTCGAGCGTGTCCTCGCCGTTCAGCTCCTCGGTGTGCACCAGCTCGCCGACCACGGGCAGGATGCCGATGCGGTCGTCGAAACGGTCGAACCAGTAGAGCGTGGGAACAGCACCCGCCATCACAGCCACCTCTCATTGAAGGTGGTCATATGTGCGGTGCATCCCGAGAAGGTCAGCTCGCAGCCGCCAGGCATCAGCGAGAAGAAGTCGCTCGCAAGCGCCACGTAGGCACGTGCGTCAGCGCCGTCGATGGTCACGCCCTCGGTCTCGCAATCGATGCGCACGTTCTCGCCACCAGCGAAGGCGTGCTCGACGCGCACGAAGGCACCGCCGCAGCCCGCCTGCACCGCCGAGCCAGCTTCTGCCGCCAGCTCGAACGCTGGCCAAGTGGCCCACGACCCGCCGACCTCGAACGTCGTGCCAGTCTCAGCGCGAGCCCTCCCGTAAGCGACGGGATCGAGCAGCGTGAAGAGGACCTCTCCCTTACCGTCCTCGAAGATCGATGACCACGCGCCCGCATCGATGCAGACGGCATCGTGGTACTCGTATTCTGGCTCGTCAGGCAGCCGCAGCGTGCCGCCTGAAGCCGAGCACAGCGCCGCATATACCCTGTGCCGGATGTCGGCCAGACCGTTGGCTCCAGGCTTGTAGCCGGCGTCCATGAACAGCCGCACCCGCACCAGCCTGGGCGGTATGTGCCCGGAGACAAGGAGAGCGCCAGCACGGCCGGGCACGACCATCGTTTCCGGCACCACGGGCAGCGCGACCTTCTCCACGACCTCGGCGGAGCACCATTCCGAGAGGTCGACCCCGTTGTATACGATTGACCTCATGCGTTGCCCCTTGCCCGCCCGTAGGCGATGGCCCTGCGGCGCGACTCCAAACTCATCTCATCGACGGAGCCAGCCTTCGCAGGCTTCTTGGCCACAGCTTCAGCGAGAACGCGCAGGTCGTCCCTGCGCTCGTCAACCGTCTTGTCCTCGGCTTTCTTCACAGCGATCTCACCACCGTGCACGTCACGTCGAACGCCCACACGAACCGCCCGCTCGAATCCCGCTCCCTGAAGGCCGGCGCCGTCGTGTCGATGCCCACTATGCGGTAGGGACTGGCCTCGGCATACGGCTCCCAGTCGGCCCTGCGCACCGCCAGCTCAGCGGCAGCGGCATCGGTCTCCGCGTCAGCCGCTGCCTCGCGCACCACCATCACCGTCACGGCAACGGTCCCGCGCTCCTCTTCGGCCTGCCGGGACTCCCGCGCAAACGCGTCCTCCGTCACCACGATGGGCTCAGCGCAGTCGAGCGCCGAAGGGCGAACTTTTGTGAAGTAGCTTGTGAAGTGGGCATCTGCCAGCAGTTTTGCAATCGATTCCGCGCAGCTCATCTCACCACCAGCTCCCAATGATGAATGTGCCCGTTGAAGTCCTCGCACCGCTTGACCTCGGCCACGAAGTACGAGTGTCCGTCTATGTCGACGCGCGACCCCGCAGGCACCTCGAACGCGCCGTCGCTGCTCACCGCGTCTATGTAGACCTTTCCGCTGCCGGCATCAGCCGAGCGATGATCATCATCAACGACGCCCTGCGTCCGGGCGAACCGCACGTGCGAAACGGCCACGCCCTCGGCATACCCGCCTACGCCGTCCGGCACCCGCACAACGGCGTCATCGGCCAGCAACCGTGCCGGTATCGGCCTCAGGCCCCTCATCATCGTACCCCGGCAAACGCCAGCGAGGTCC
>JAGAWD010000377.1 GCA_017941585.1 Olsenella sp.
CTGTGCGCCGTCCTCGAGCAGGTATATCCCATGCTCGTCGCAGATGCGCCGGATGGCCGGGTAGTCCGCCGGCAAGCCGAACAGGTCGACGGCCACCGCCACGCGCGGGCGCAGGCGCCCCTCCGCCTCGACGGCGCGGACGGCCGCCTCGAGCCGCTCCGGGTCCACGTTGAAGCTGCGGGCGTCGACGTCCACGAACACCGGCGTCGCGCCGACGGCCGCGACCACCTCGCCGGAGCTGAAGAAGGTGAAGTCGGGCACGAACACGGCGTCGCCCGGACCCACGCCCCACGCCATGAGCGCGAGCTGCAGCGCGTCGGTGCCGTTCGCGCACGTGACGCAGTGCCTCACGCCAACGTATCCCGCGAGCTCCGCCTCGAGCTCGGCCACGGGCGCGCCGCCGATGAACTGGCCCGAAGCCAGCACGTCCGAGACGGCCCCGTCTATCTCCGTCTGGAGCGCCCTGTACTGCGCCCCGAGGTCCCTGAACTGCATCGCGCTACCCCTCGATCTCGGCGATGGAATCGCCGTCCTCCCCGTATCTCCTGCCGCAATCCGGGCAGGCCAAGCCCGCGTCGAGCACCTGCCCGCACTCGCAGACCCACCCGCGCCTGCGCGCCGGGATGCCCAGCATCAGCGCGTGCGCCGGAACGTCGGACGTCACCACGGCGCCCGAGCCGATCATGGCCCACTCGCCGATGGTGTTTCCGCACACGATGGTCGCGTTCGCGCCGATGCTCGCGCCCTCCTTCACGAGCGTGTGAACGTAGCCCGCGCGGCCCTTCGGGTACTTCGCGCGCGGCGTGAGGTCGTTGGTGAAGACACAGGAGGGACCGCAGAACACCCAGTCCTCGAGCTCCACCCCCTCGTAGACGCTCACGTTGTTCTGCAGCTTGCAGCCACGCCCGATCCTGACGTTGTTCGCCACGTTCGTGTTCTGCCCCAGGCTACAGCCCTCGCCGACGACGGCGCCGGACTGGATGTGGGAGAAGTGCCAGACCTTCGTCCCCTCGCCTATCTCTGCGCCCTCGTCGACGACGGCGGTCTCGTGCACGAAGAAATCCATCTAGAACTCCCCCTCCATGTCGGTGCTCGCGAAGCCCTCCAGCGGCAGCCTCACGGGCAGCCCGGTCTTCTGGCTCTTGTAGATGGCGAGCACCATCTCGAGCGCGTTGCGGCCGGCCACCGCGTCCACGTACGGCGCGCGGTCGTTCTCGATTGCGTCCATGACGTCGGCGTAGAGCGAGGTGTGCCCGTTGCCGTACACGTTGCTCGTGGCCTCCTTGAGCCCCTTGTTGGCCTCGTCGGCCTCGGTCTCGTCGGCGAAGTCCCACACGTCGATGTTGTTCGTGGATGTGCCGCCGATCTTCACCGTGCCCGTCTCGCCGAACACGTAGAGCGTCTCCTCGAGGTTCTTGGGGTAGACGTTGGACGTGCCCTCGATGGTGGCAACGGCCCCGTTGGCGAACTTCACAACGGCGACGCCCACGTCCTCGGCCTCGAGGTAGTCGTGGAAGCGCTGGCGCGTCTGGCCGTAGACCTCGACCGGCTCGTTGCCCATCGTCCAGCGCAGCAGGTCGATGCCGTGGATGCACTGGTTCATGAGCGTGCCGCCGTCCTGCGCCCAGGTGCCGCGCCAGGGAGCCTGGTCGTAGTACTGGCGCCCGCGGTTCCACCGCACGTGGATGGACCCGTGGGAAAGCCTCCCGAAGCGCCCCGCGTCGAGCGCCGCGCGCAGCTGCTGCACGGCCACGTTGAAGCGGTTCTGGTGGCAGGCGGAGACCTTCACGCCGCGCTCGGCCGCGCGCCGGACGATCTCGTCGGCGTCGGCGATGGACATCGCGATGGGCTTCTCGATGATGAGGTGCTTGCCGGCGTCGATGCAGTCGAGCGCGATGCGCGCGTGCTCGCCGCTCTCGGTGGCGATGGCGACGAGCTCGATCTCCGGGTGCTCGTCGAGCATGGCCTTGTAGTCGGCGTAGCGTGCCGCTTCCGGGAAGTCGCCGCATCCGGCCTTATCGAGCATCACGTCGAACTTCGAGGGGTCCACGTCGCACATGGCGACGAACTCCAGTCCGTTGTTCGCGACGGCCTTCACGTGGTTCACGGCTATGCGGCCGCATCCTATCAAAGCGTATTTCATTTACAGTACCTCAATATTATCTCGCGGTTGCACGGCTTTCATAGCGTTCTTCGTGTCGAAGATTGCCTTTGCGTGCTGCTGCACGAAATCGTAGTCGACATTCGTGTGCGCGCAGGCCACCACGACGACGTCGGCCGCCTCGAGAACCTCTGCGGTCAGCTCGGGAATCGATTCGCGGACCTTGCCCTTGTACTTGTACGACGCCACCCATGGGTCGAAGTACTTGATGTCCATGTCGCGCTTCTCCATGCGTTCAATCAGGCGCAGCGCGGGGCTCTCGCGGTAATCGTCGATATCCTGCTTGTAGGCGACACCCAGCACGAGCACTTTCGCACCTTTGGCGGCCTTTCCGTGATCGTTCAATATCCGCGCTGTGCGTGATGCACACCATTCAGGCATTCCATCGTTTACAGTCATGGATGCCTCAATCATCGAGGTGTGGAAGCCGTACTCGCGGGCCTTCCAGGTGAGGTAGTACGGGTCGAGCGGGATGCAGTGGCCGCCGAGGCCGGGGCCAGGATAGAAGGCCGTGAAGCCGTAGGGCTTGGTCTTGGCCGCTTCGATGACCTCCCACACGTCGATGCCCATACGGTCGCACAGCATCGCCATCTCGTTGACGAGGCCAATGTTGATGTTGCGGTAGGTGTTCTCGAGAATCTTCTCCATCTCAGCAACTGCGGGACTGGACACCTTAGTAACGCCGCCCTCGAGCACGGCCTCGTAGACGGCGGCGATGCACTCGAGCGCGTCAGCGCCGATGGCACCAACGACCTTAGGTGTATTCTTCGTCTTGTATATGAGATTACCCGGGTCGACGCGCTCGGGCGAGAAGCCCAGGAAAAAGTCTTCCTCGCACTTCATGCCGGAACCCTCCTCCAGAATCGGACGAACGAGCTCCTCTGTTGTACCGGGATACGTGGTGGATTCGAGGACCACCATCACGCCGCGCTTCAGGTGGGGCGCGATCTTTTTCGCCGATATCTCCATGTACGAGGTGTCAGGCTGCTGGTGAGCATCGAGTGGCGTCGGAACGCATATGGCAATGAAATCGCATTCTGAAATACGCGCATAATCGTTCGTAGCCTCTAGCATTCCATCACGCACAAGTTGTTCCAGGTCTTCTTGCACCACATCCCCGATATAATTCTCTCCGCGATTGACCATTGCTATCTTTTCTTCAACAACATCAAAGCCTATGGTCTTAAAACCCGCTTTAGCTTTTTCAACTGCGAGGGGAAGCCCAACATAGCCCAAACCCACTGTTCCGCATATGAGTTCTTTCTTCTTTACAAGCTCTAATATCTCGCGTTTCATTTAGTTTCCTCCCA
>JAGAWD010000378.1 GCA_017941585.1 Olsenella sp.
ACTCCAAGGTGCTCGAACGCGAGCTGGGTGGCCTGTCTGCCTTGGGGTGTCCTGATGATGAGACCCGTCTGAAGCAGATACGGCTCGTATACGTCCTCAAGCGTTGCGGGGTCCTCGCCAACTGCGCTTGCTACGGTCGTGAGCCCGACCGGCCTCCCCCTGAACGTCTTTGTGAGGGCCGTGAGGATCTTCACGTCCATCCAGTCGAGACCCATCTCGTCGATTTCGAAGAACTTCAACGCCTCGGCCGCGATGTCCCACGTGATACTTCCTTCGGCCTTCACCTGCGCGTAGTCGCGAACGCGCTTGAGGAGCCGGTTCGCAAGTCGCGGCGTGCCGCGGGAGCGCGACGCAATCTCAAGCGCCCCCTGCTGGTCTATATCCACGCCGAGGATGCCCGCCGATCTCACGACGATACGAGCAAGCTCATCCGTCGTGTAGTAGTCGAGACGATAGCTGATGCCAAAACGGTCGCGTAGCGGACCGGTGAGAAGACCAGTCCTCGTGGTCGCACCTATGAGCGTGAACCGTGGCACGTCCAGCCTGATGGATCTTGCGGCGGGCCCCTTACCTATCACGATGTCCAGGAAGAAGTCCTCCATCGCAGGATAGAGTACTTCCTCCACCTGATGGTTCAAGCGGTGTATCTCGTCGACGAAGAGGATGTCGCCCTCCTCGAGGTTCGTGAGTATGGCCGCAAGGTCGCCGGTCCTCTCGATCGCGGGTCCCGAAGTCGTGTGGAGCTTCGCCCCCATCTCGTTCGCCACGACACCGGCAAGCGTCGTCTTGCCCAGCCCCGGAGGACCCGAGAAGATGACGTGGTCGAGGGGCTCGTTTCTTTCCTTTGCCGCCTGAATCAGAATGCGGAGGTTCTCCCTCACGCGCTCCTGGCCGCAGTAGTCGTCCAGCGACTTTGGTCTCAGAGTGCGGTCTACGTCGAGGTCGTCCGCGGTGAGCTCCGCCGTGACAGACCTGGGGCCCGTCTCATGCATGCCCCGCATCCCTGCCGTTCCCGCATCCTCGAACAGGTCGTCCCTACCAGCTTCCCACATGGCCTATGCCCCGCTTCCGAGCCTCTTGAGCGCGTATGACAGCACCTGCTGTATGGTCGTCGCCCCCGCTTCCTCGTAGCCCTGCAGCGCGAGCTCGACCTCCTGCGAGGTAAAGCCCATGGAGAGGAGCGCGTCGGTTGCCTCCGCCTGCACCGGAAGTGCGGGGACGGAAGCGACAACGTCGC
The DNA here is from genome assembly GCA_017941585.1 of Olsenella sp. Taxonomy (GTDB): domain Bacteria; phylum Actinomycetota; class Coriobacteriia; order Coriobacteriales; family Atopobiaceae; genus Olsenella_J. Next base: position 1,238 of record JAGAWD010000378.1, read on the forward strand.
CGTGCGATGGTTGTGAGAGACCGACAAGGCTCCTGAGCTCGGCATCTTTCTGGAACACGCCCTCGAGCTCCACAAGCAGCCGCTGAGCCTTCTTCTTGCCGACCCCCGACACCTGGCTCATGCGTCCCACGTCCTCCGTTGCGACGACCGTGGCCAGCTCCTGCGGCTTGAACGTAGAGAGAACGGACAGCGCGAGCTTCGGGCCAACTCCCGAGATCGCTACAAGGCGGTCGAAGAGCGCCCGCTCCTCGCGCGTCGAGAAGCCATATAGCTCCATGGCATCCTCGCGCACGATGAGC
>JAGAWD010000379.1 GCA_017941585.1 Olsenella sp.
CGTCGGGTGGAATCGGGCTAGCCGTTATTCTTTTCGTAGGGCGTCCCGTCACGCAGCATGGCGTACATGACGTTCAGCCTCCTCCGCGCGAGCGCGGTCACCGCCGAGTTGTAGCTGCGGCCCTCCGCCCTCTTCCTGTCGTAGTAGGCCCGTGACTCGTCGCAGAACAGGATCGACTTGCTGGCAGACAGGACGAGTACCCTCTTCAGCCTGCGATTGCCGCCGCGGGGCTTGGTCACGGAATGGACCGTCTTCCCAGACTGTCTGACCTTCGGCGCAAGTCCGGCGTAGGCTGCCAGCTTGGCCGCCGAGTCGAACCTGGAGATGTCGCCGACCTCGGAGAGGAAGGTCGCGCAGGTTACGGCGCCCAAGCCAGGAAGCGTCATGAGGATCTGCGCCTCTGGCATCTCGGAGAGCGCCGCGTCCCTCCTAGCCGCCACTCCCTTGCGCGACTTCAGCGTTGCGAGCAGGTAAGCCGCTTCGAGCCTGATGAGCTCCTCCGTCCCCTCGGCACCCGGCAGCGACACGGTCTGGCGCGAGACGACGTCGAACAGCTCGTCGATCCTGACTAGCGCCGCCGGCCCCATGCCCTTCCTGGACTTGGCCCAGCGCCTCACGTTCCCGCGGCCGGCCTTCTTGAGGCCCAGGCAACCGCCGTACCTCGCCAGCACGGCCAGGTAGAGCTGGTTCTGGATGCGCTTGCCGCCCAAGTGCGCTTCGAGGGCCGGGCACGTGGATAGCAGCAGGTCGTGGAGCCTGTTGCTGGCCCTGGTCGCCTCCTCGGTGAGCTCGCGGTCGTACGACATGAGGGTTGCCAGGCGCAGGCAGGCGTCGCTTTTGCCGCCGACGGGCTTGACGAGGCGCGGCAGGCTCGCGGACACCTCCGCGATCACGAAGGCGTCGTGCGCGTCGGTCTTCACCTCGCCACCGTACATCTCGATGGCCTGCGCCATCGCCTTGGGCGTTATGAACCCGCGCGGGACGCCCATGTTGTCGGCCACGGCGAACAGCAGCGCCGACATGCTGCCGGGCTGGTCTACAACGACCATCGTCCTCCCGGATTCCGAGATGCGGGAGAGGGCGCCGCGGATCTCCCCCTCGTCCTGCCCGACCTTCTCGTCGAGCAGGATCTCGCCCGTTCGCCTGTCAATCGCGGTGAAGTGATGCGACCACTTCCCAACGTCGACGCCGCAGCTGATATCGAATTCGCGTTCCATCCGGCTCCTTCCGGTCATGAGGAGCTGGCGTTGGGCCACGGCGCCGGCCACGGCATTACTTTGAGGGAGCAGGCTGCGCCGAAGCGCGCCTCGACATCAACCTATCGGCTATCAGTCGGCGCCAGCGAACCCGGCGGCATGACAAAAAAGGTCATCGGGACAGCCGCACATGGCCAAACCGGGTTCGTCGGCCACCAGCGTCGGACAATCCTCGCTTCCTTGCGTCCGATGAAGCCATTGTAGGGACGTTCGGAACTCCTGACAGCCTATAACGGCCACACCGGATCCGCCGGCGCTCAGCGCCAGGCGCATCCTCGAGTTATGCAGCGCCTGGC
>JAGAWD010000380.1 GCA_017941585.1 Olsenella sp.
AGGAGGGGAGCCTTCTCTGGCTCGCCCCGCCCAGTGGGGCTCGCAGGTTCGGAGCTGATGAACATATCGTCTGCGCCTGGGACCCTCGGCCAATCGTCCTATCAGTAAGTAGGGGTCGCCAATCTGGCGACCCCTACGTTGACAAAGATCCTTTGCGTGCCGTCGGGCTACTCCACGGGCATCGTGCGCTCCGCGTCGATGACGCTGACCTTGTCGCGGCGACGGACGTACTTCTCTGCCGTAAGCGCGTCGGTCGACATCCACGTCTTTACGATTGCCATTGCAAGGACGGGGCCAATGAGCTTGCCGCCGAGGCAGAGGACGTTCGCGTCGTTGTGCTGCCGCGCGAGCTCTGCGCATACGGGGTCCTGGCAGACGCACGCGAATATGCCCCGGAACTTGTTCGCGATCATCGCGCTTCCGTAACCCACCCCGTCGACGAAGATGCCCCGTTCGCACTTGCCGACGGAAATGGCCTTGGAGGCGGGGTAGACGAAGTCCGATAGGTCGCAGCTTTCCTCGTCATGGGTGCCGAAGTCGACGACCTCGTGACCCTGCTCCTCGAGCCAGGACTTGATCTCCCTCTTGAGCTGGGTCCCCGCGTGGTCGTTTGCCATCGCGATCCTCATGTGGTCCTCCTCGTCTCGTGGAAGCGGAACGGACGAACGTGTGTCTCGGCTTGTGCGGCGCTACTTGTAGAGCTGGGCCTGAACCGCCGTGATGGCGACGACGCCCACGATGTCCTCGGCGGAGCATCCGCGGGAGAGGTCGTTGACCGGACGGGCGATGCCCTGGAGAATCGGGCCGTACGCTTCGGCGTCGGCGAAGCGCTGCACCAGCTTGTAGCCGATGTTTCCGGCCTCGAGGTCGGGGAAGATGAGGACGTTGGCCTTGCCGGCGACCTTGGAGCCGGGGGCCTTGAGGTCGGCGACGGACTGCACGAGCGCGGCATCGAGCTGGAGATCGCCGTCGAGGGCGAGCTCGGGCGCCTTCTCGTTTGCGAGTCTCGTTGCCTCCTGGACCTTGGTCGGGATGTCGCCCTTGGCGGAGCCCATGGTCGAGAAGGAGAGCATGGCGACCCTGGGCTCGTCATGCATGAAGAACTTCCAGGAGTTGGCGGAGTCGATTGCTATCTCGGAGAGCTCCTCGGCGTCGGGGGCGATGTTGAGGCCGCAGTCTGCGAGCAGGAGGGTGCCGTCCTCGCCATACTCCTCCTTGTCCGTGCACATGATGAAGAATGCCGAGACGAGCTTGGTCCCGGGTGCCGTCTTCAGTATCTGGAGTGCGGGGCGCAGGGTGTTGGCGGTGGAGTGGCAGGCGCCGGAGACGAGGCCGTCGGCATCACCCATCTTCACCATCATCGTGGCGTAGTAGGTTGCGTCATCGAGCTGCTCGCGCGCCTGCTCGAGGGTGACGCCCTTCTTTGCGCGCAGCTCGGCGAATTTCTCAGCGTACGCCTCGTGCTTGCCACCATTCTTGGGGTCGATCACCGTGACACCCTTGATGTTGATTTTGTCTGGGTCGCCTAGGATGATGAGGTCGGCGATGCCCTCGGCGGAGATTTCCGCCGCCGCCTCGAGGACCCTGGGGTCCTCGCCCTCGGGCAAAACGATGGTCTTCTTATCTGCCTTGGCCTTGTCCTTCATCCTCTGCAGAAAATCACTCATTGCATCTCCTTTGGCTTGCCGGTTTTGCGAGACGGCACCCATGCGAAGCGCGAGTTCTGTGTACGGGCGCTGGGTATTTGGTGCCAACCGCCCTTATTATAGGGCCGCGTGTTAGAATCTACTGCGAAATCGAGCCCTGGGTTGCCCCATCACTCGATTCTTTTATGTTCTGGGTCCACGCGCTCGAGCGTGGGCGCTGCTATGAAGGGAAACTACATGAGCATCCAAAGCGGTCTACCCGAGGGATTCAACCCCCAGTCCTATGACGCTATCGTCGTGGGGGCTGGTTATGCGGGAGCCGTCTGCGCCCGTCGCATGGCCGAGGCCTGTGGCTTCAAGGTTGCCGTCATCGAGAGGCGCGACCACATTGCGGGCAATGCGTACGACTGCGAGGACGACGCGGGAATCCTGATTCACAAGTATGGGCCGCACATCTATCACACCACCAACGACCGTGTTCACGAGTTCCTTTCGCGCTTCACTGAGTGGACGGACTACTCCCACAAGGTGCTCGCGAACATTCACGGCACCCTCATGCCCGTCCCCTTCAATCACCAGTCCCTCAAGCTCGCTTTTGGCGAGGAGAAGGGGGAGCGTCTCTACCAGAAGCTCGTCGCCGCCTTCGGCCACGACAAGAAGGTGCCCATCATGGAGCTGAGGGAGAAGAACGACCCTGAGCTCTCCGAGGTTGCCGACTATGTGTACGAGAACGTCTTCCTACATTACACGATGAAGCAGTGGGGCAAGACGCCGGACGAAATCGATCCTGCCGTCATGGGGCGCGTTCCCGTATTCGTGGGAGATGACGATCGATACTTCCCGCAGGCGCCCCACCAAGGTATGCCGGCGGTCTCGTTCACCGACCTCTTCGAGCACATGCTCGACCATGATCTCATCTCCGTGTTCCTAGGGGTCGATGCGCGCGATCTGCTTGAGGTTGGGGAGAACTCCGTTAGCGTTTGCGGCAAGCCGTTCGGCGGTGAGGTCATCTACACGGGTGCCCTTGACGAGCTCTTCGGCTTCGACCTCGGCGCCCTTCCGTACCGCACCGTTGACATGGTGTTTGAGACGCTCGATAAAGATCAGTTCCAGCCCGTTGGAACGGTAAACTACACCGTCTCCGAGAACTTCACGCGCATCACCGAGTTCAAGAACATGACGGGGCAGGTCGTTCCCGGCAAGACCACGATCCTGCGCGAGTACTCCCGCGTGTACCTGCCCGGTGTGGGGGAGACCCCGTACTACGTCATCAACGAGCCGGAGAACATCGAGCTCTACGAGAAGTATCGTGCCCGCGTCGAGGGCGTTCTCAACTTCCACGTCGTCGGGCGCCTCGCTGAGTACCGCTACTATGACATGGATGGCGTTACCGCATCGGCTCTCGAGCTATCCGACGAGATCATTCGCAGCAACCACTAGCCTTTGCGAAGGCCCATCGCTTACCAAGGACGGCACACTTCATGCAGAAGACCCTGACATTTGGCATTCCCTGTTACAACTCCTCCGAGTACATGGACCATTGCATCTCATCGATACTCGAGGGAAGCGACTTTGCCGAGGACGTCCAGATCGTCGTCGTTGACGACGGCTCTACGAAGGACGACACCTACGCGAAGGCTTGCTCCTGGCAAGAGCGCTACCCCAGCATCGTCAAGGCGGTGCACCAGGAAAATGGCGGCCACGGCATGGCCGTACTCAAGGCCCTCGAAAACGCCGACGGTACGTACTTCAAGGTCGTCGATTCCGATGACTGGGTCGATGCCGACGCCCTGAAGGAGCTCCTGTCGAAGCTTCGTCACTTCATCTCCTTCGACACTCGCGTCGACCTCGTCATCACGAACTACGTCTACGAGCACGTCGAGGACGACAAGCAGATTACCGTCGACTATGGCTTCGCGCTGCCCAAGGGCAAGATCATAACGTGGGACAAGATCGGCCACTTCAACCTCTGGCAGAACCTGCTCATGCATGCGCTCTGCTATCGCACCGACGTGCTACGCGCGGGTGGCGTTCCCATGCCTGCCCACACCTTCTACGTCGACAACATCTACGCATATGTTCCCCTGCCTCGCTGCAAGACCCTTTATTATCTCGACGTCGACCTCTATCGCTACTTCATTGGCCGTGACGACCAGTCCGTTAACGAGTCGGTCATGGTCAGTCGCATCGACCAGCAGCTGCGTATCACTCGCATCATGATGCACGCCTACCATCTCTACGATGACGTTGAGAGCCCCAAGCTGAGAAGCTATATGATTGGCTACTTTACGCTGATGATGGCCGTATCTTCCATCTTCTCTAAGCTCTCCGAGGAAGAGGATGCCCTGGAGAACTTGGATGCGCTCTGGGAGGAGCTGCGTCAGTTCGATGCGCGCATGTACAGGCGTGCGCGCAAGGGGGTCGTGGGGCTTGCCACCAACCTGCCTGGTGCCTGCGGCACGAAGGTGACCCTCTTCATCTACCGCGTCGCCCAGAGGCTTGTCAAGTTCAACTAGGCAACCTGGGCCCGGTTATCGTCGCAAATGTTTTCAAGGGGGCGGCGGAGTCACTTTGGCTCCGTCGCCCCTCGCAGTGTGCCGGGCATGGCACACACCTAACGGGTGAAAGTCCCGGGCGCGCCCGGCAGCGGGAAGCGCGCAGCCGATGGCAAGGGTGTCCGTCGCGAGGCGGAATCCGAAGGAAGCCGGAGGCGAAACCTCGGCCCGAGGAA
>JAGAWD010000381.1 GCA_017941585.1 Olsenella sp.
AGTGGAAGGTTGTGGGCGTGACGGGATCGGTGGGCAAGACCACCACCAAGGATATGCTTGCCTGCGCCCTTGGCGCCTCCTACCGCGTGCACGCCACCCGCGGGAACTTCAACAGCGTCATCGGCCTTCCCTTTACGGTGCTTTCCGCGTCGCCCGAGGACGAGGTGCTCGTCCTGGAGATGGGCATGAACCATGCGGGAGAGCTCACGAGGCTCTCGGAGTGCGCCCGTCCCGACGTGGCGCTCATTACGAACGTCGGCACGAGTCACATTGGGATTCTCGGGTCAAGAGAGAACATCGCCCGAGCAAAGGCGGAGATCCTTGCTGGAATGAGCCCCACCGCTCAGGGCGGCGACCTCCCTTCCTGCCTCGTCATGACGAGCGACAACGACTACTCCGCCTTCATTGAGGAGGAGTTTGCGAAACCCGCCGGCGTTGACGTCGTTCGCGTGGGCGCCTCCGAGGGGTGTGTCGCCACTGCGGAATCGCTCGAACTCGACGACGCGGGAATGCCTCACTTTGTGCTTCGCTACTCCGATGGCTGGAGCACGGACGTCGCACTTGGCGTACCAGGTCGCCACGTCGTGAGCGACTTCCTTCTCGCCATGGTCGCAGCCGACCGTCTTGGGGAGGACCGCGAGACGGCCGTCCAGGCGATTGCGCAGATGAAGCAGACCCACATGAGGCTCGAGGTCGTGTCCGCGCCCGGGAAGCCCAAGCTGATTGACGATTCCTACAATGCCAGCCCAAGTTCCATCGCCGTTGCGCTCGACGTCCTCTGCTCGATGTCCTGCGCCGGTCGCAGGGTGGCTGTCTTGGGGGAGGTGGGCGAGCTCGGTGACGAGTCGGCCCGCCTGCACGGCTACATTGGCGCATACGCTGCCGCAAAGCCACTGGATCTGCTCGTCCTGGTCGGGACGTCCGACGCCGCTCAGATGGCGGAGGCGGCTCGGACCATGGGCTTCTCGGAGGACAAGCTCGAAATGGTCGAGGATGCCGACCGCGCCGTCGAGACCATCGCCCCCATCCTCGAGGAGGATGACCTTGTGCTCGTCAAGGCCTCTCGCTCTGTTGGGCTCGACGCGTTCGTCAAGGGGGTGCTAGCCTGATGTTCGGGAATCCGAGCTATCCCTCTTACCAGGTGTTTCTCTCGGCAGCCATTGCCGCCCTCATCACCATCGTCCTCATGCCGCTTTTCATCAGGCTCATGAAGCACGAGGGCTTCGGCCAGCAGATCAGGGCCGACGGCCCCCAGAGGCACCTCGTCAAGCAAGGAACCCCCACCATGGGTGGCGTGGTCTTTCTCCTGGCTGTGCTTGTCACCTGCTTCTTGCAGGCGAAATGGACGAACGACCTTGTGATTGCCGTTGCGGCGACCTATGCCACCGGGTCTCTCGGCCTGCTGGACGACATCGAGAGCGTCGCCCACAAGCGCTCCCTTGGCCTCACGCCCTCGCAGAAGATGGCGGGTCTCATACTCATCTCTGTCATCTTCTGCCTCTGCGCGGTCAACCTTTGCAACGTTGCCCCCTGGGTCGAGCTTCCCGGTGGCCTGGCCATCAACCTGGGCATATTTACCTCCATGTTCGACATTGCCGGCATGACCTTCCAGGTACCCTGGCTCTACGTGCTCTTCGTCTTCCTGCTCATGGCGGGGCTTGCCAACGCAGTGAACCTCACGGACGGCCTCGATGGCCTCGCCGGCGGCTGCGCTCTTGTCGTCATGCTGGTCATGGCCATGGTCGCCTTCAGGTATAACGAGCGCAACCTCGCCATTTTCGCTGCGGCCTTTGCCGGGGCGCTCGTCGGCTTCCTGTGGTACAACTGCTACCCCGCATCCATCTTCATGGGTGACACGGGCTCGCTTGCCCTCGGTGCGGGTTTTGCCGCCCTCGCCGTGCTCACCAAGACCGAGGTAACATCGCTGGTCATGGGTGGCCTGTTCATCGTCGAGACGCTCTCCGTCATCATTCAGGTGGTCAGCTTCAAGACCACGGGAAAGCGCGTCTTCCTCATGTCGCCGATTCATCATCACTTCGAGAAGAAGGGCTGGAGCGAGACGAAGGTCGTCATTCGCTTCTGGATCGTCTCAGCCGCGTTCGCCACGCTGGGTTTTGCGCTCTTCTTCCAACTTGGCTAGGAGGGGTTTGCGTTGAAGCACGGGCAATCGTTTCTGGGCAACGTCTGCGTGCTCGGTTTGGGCAAGACCGGCGTAGAGGTGGCGCACTACCTCTTGGGCCTGCAACCTGATCGGGTCTCGTCCGTCACACTCTTCGCGGGTTCCACTACGGACGAGTCTGAAGTCACGCGCGAACTGACGAAACTCGGCGTGAGGGTGGTGCTCGGTTGCGAGGAGGTGTCGGGAGACTTCGACCTCGCAATCGCGAGCCCTGGCATATCCGAGTTCTCGCGGTTCTTCCTCTCCGCGCGCGACTGCTCCCGAGAAATCGTAGGCGAGCCGGAGTTCGCCTGGCGGGAGAGTCCCGAGAGGTGGGTCGCCATCACGGGGTCGAACGGGAAGACGACCACCACGAGCCTCGCAACCGCACTCCTGCGCGAGGGCGGCATGAGTGCCGCGGCCGTGGGAAACATCGGAAACCTCTGTACGACCGAGGTAGCCAGACGCCGACCGGACGAGTGGTTCGTGGCCGAACTCTCGAGTTTCCAGCTTGCCACGACGTCACTCATGCACCCGAGAGTCGCCTGCCTTCTCAACGTGACCCCCGACCACCTCGAATGGCACGGCAGCCTCGAGAAGTACGCACTTGCAAAGGAGAAGGTATTCAATAACCTCGACGCGGGAGACCTTGCCGTTGTCTCGGCCGAGGACGAGTTCTGTCTCGCGGCTGCGGCGCGCCTTGAGGAAAGGGGCCTTCGCGTACTTTACGTCGGGGTACACGTGCAACCCAGCCACGAGCTTGTCGCCTATGTGCGCGACGGTAGGCTTGTCGTATGCCTTGGCGGCAACGAGCACGTGCTGGTGCGTACCGACGAGCTTTCTATCAAGGGAGATCACAACATCGAGAACGCGCTCTTTGCCTCTGCGGTGGCCGTCGAGCTTGGCGTACCGGACGAGGCGATTGGCAGGGGGCTCGTTTCCTTCAAGCCACTTGAGCATCGCATCGAGCCGGTGGCCACGGTAAGGGGCGTTGGCTTCGTCAACGACTCCAAGGCTACGAACACCGACTCCACCGAAAAGGCCCTCGCCGCTTTTCCGCCGGGGCACATCGTGATCCTTCTCGGCGGACACGACAAGGGCACCGACCTCACGTCCCTCGCGTCGGTCGTGATGCGCACGTGCAAGGCCGCCGTCTGCTTTGGCGAGGCGGGCGAACGCATCGCGCGTGCCCTGGAGGCGAAGGGGGGAGACGCCTGCGTCCTCCGGGCCCCGCACCTGAGGGAGGCCTTCGCGTGCGCGGTCGAGGAGGCCGACGAGGGAGACACCGTGCTTCTTTCTCCGGCATGCTCGTCCTTCGATGAGTTCCAGAACATGGCCGAGCGCGGTCGCCTCTTCAAACAGCTCGTTGCGGCACTTGAGGACGAGCGTGGGGGGAGTGGCCACCGTGGTTGACGCGGCAGGCATCGACGAGCGTAGGCGAGAGCGTCAGGCAAGGCGCGCGCAGCGAGGCGAGAGGGCCATCTTCGGCGTGCCCTCCCGCTTCATGATTCCCCGTCTCGTGTTCGTGGCCGCGGTGTTCGCGCTTACGGCGTTCGGCCTCCTCATGATATTCAGCTCGTCGTCGATTACGGCGCTCACGGCGTCCGACATGGACAACAACCCCGCCTACTACCTCCAACGGCAGCTCGTCTATG
>JAGAWD010000382.1 GCA_017941585.1 Olsenella sp.
ATCCCGATGAGGTTTCCCAGAAGCTTGACCTCGACCTCATCATCGACCACGTCTGACTTTGCGACAACGGTAAGGCTGGGACGGTTGTTAACGAGTTCGACGCCATTCCTGTCTAGGATTCTCCCGCGCGGCGCGCCAACCGATATGGTCCGCGTGCGATTGGACTCCGCCTGCCGACTGTAGTCGTCGGAGGAGACGAGCTGCATGGACCACAGACGCGCCAGCAGGATCCCAATGATCGATCCGGAGAAGATGCCGAGCCCAAAGATTCTGGACTTGAAACCTCCCTCGCTGGACATGTCCGAACCGCCGGCGGCCGTCGGCGCCGCACCTCCGATGTCAAACGTGAAGCGGGCCTCTCCGCGCCCTACAAAGAGAAATGCGATGACGAGGGCGACGAGCAGTACCGTCAGGACGATGATTATCGCAATGATGGGACTCATGCGCCATCCCCCTAGATGTCACCGAGGCTGTACTTGCTCGAGTGCTTCGCGCGAGCAGCGGACGACCCAGTGAGCCTTGGACCGGATCCACCTCTCGAGAGGAAGTAGACGAAGGGCAGAAACGCAACGATGCTCAGCACGGCAGTAGGAAGCGATCGAAGGAAGAGGACGTCGATGATGGAAGACGCCTCTCCGACCAAAAACATCGCCAAGTTGTAGAGAAGGCTCACGGCAATGGCCGAGATTACGTAGACCACGACAGATCCGGATGGATCCTCCGCAATCCTGTTTCGCACCTCGACGCCCATAAGGTAGGCGGCGACCGCAAGCAGCAGGGACATCAGCCCGACGGGGCCAGTGCCAAGAAGATCGAAGATGAGGCCGGCGAGGAATCCCGCAGTAACGCCGACGCGCCCGCCCTGCGTGAGGGCGATCACGCCAGCAAAGACGAGCGCAAAGTTGATGCGTCCGTTTGCAAGGGCGATGTTGGGAGCAAGGGCCAGCTGCAGAACAAGGCAGACCAAGGCGAGGAGCCCCGTGCTCCTGCGAAACCTGTTCGTGTCCTTAACCTGCATTTTCCCCTCCATTCTCCGACTCGTTGCCCGATTTTTTGTCACCATCCGACTCCGTGCCGCCATCGCCGGACTTTGTTGCCCCCTGACTATCGGCCGACTGAATGTCCTCGGCCGTCGCCCGCTGTCCCTCCGTCAGGGAGGTAATGACGATGACCTCCTCGAAGTTCTCGGTCTTGGAGAGGGGCGAGACCACGATGTCAAAGTAGAGTGCCCCAGCCGTCTTGTTCACGCTCGCCACGGTTCCCAGCGGGAGTCCCTTGGGGAAAACGCCGCCAAGACCGCTGGTGACGACCGCGTCTCCCACGTTCACCACTTGGTCCGTGCCGATGAGGTTGAGCGTCAGCGTCCCATCCGCCGAACCCCTCAGCATGCCCTGCGCACGACTGGACTGAACCATTGCGGACACGGAAGAGTTCTCGTCGGAGATGAGCCTTACGGTGGAGCTCGCAGGACCACACTCGATTACCTGGCCGATGGCGCCGTTCGAGTCCGAGACCGGCATGCCGACGGCCAGACCCGCAGACGACCCCTTGTCAATGGTCACCGTGTCGCTCCAGGAGTCGGTGGAGCCCGAGATGATTCGGGCGGCAGTCGACTGAAGGCTATAGGTGCTCTGGAGCGCAAGGAGGTTCTGAAGGCGAGTCGCGGTCTTCTCCGCCTCCTCGAGCTCGGAGTTTCTGGCCTTGAGCTTCTCGTTCTCGGCCCTGAGGTCTGAGAGGGTGCCTTGATCGGCCGTCAGGTTCGCAAAGATGTTGCCCAGACCCTGCAGGGGGGCCGTCATGGCAGAGCCGACAAAGCGCACGGGCATGGCAATCGTCGACACGACACCGCGGGCGATGGAGAAGGGACCCGAGCCGTTCTCGCGGGCACTGACAGTGAACATGACGAGCGAGAGCACGACGAAGACTATGAGCAAGCGCCCGCCGGAACTCGCGTCGTTCCTACGGAATCCTGAGGGGTTGGCTCCCCCGGTATTAAGCGTAGGCATGAGGACCTCTAGTTTGCGCTCTGGACGAACCCGCCGGAGAGGGCATTTGCCTCAAGCACCTTAGCGCATCCGTTCACGACGTTCTCCAGCGCCGTGGGACTGACGTTTACGGGCACGCCCGTCTCCTCGCGAAGCCTCTGGTCAAGACCGCGAAGCAGGCCGCCGCCGCCCGTCAGGAGCACGCCATAGTACATGAGGTCGCTGGCGAGGTCGGGCGGAGTCACGTCGAGGGCGTCTTTGACCGCCTTGGTGACCATGTCGAGCGGAGCGTCGAGAGCGCGACGGATCTCCTCGCTCTCGATTCGCACGCTCTTGGGAAGACCGCTCATGACGTCGCGGCCGTTGACCTCGACGTCGAGTTCCTCGGCAAGGGGCGCCGCAGATCCGACCTTGATCTTGATGTCCTCTGCGGTGCGCTCTCCGATTGAGAGGTTGTAGGCATCGCGCACGTGCTCGAGAATCGTCTGGTCGAACTCGTCGCCAGCCGTCCTAATCGACTGGGAGACGACGATGCCACCCATGGCTATGACAGCAACCTCGGTAGTGCCGCCACCGATGTCAACAACCATCGAACCCGTAGGGTCCTCGATTGGCAGATCCGCGCCGATGGCTGCGGCCATCGGCTCTTCGATGAGGTAGGCCTGCCGGGCTCCGGCGGAGATGGTGGCTTCGAAGACCGCCCTCTTCTCGACGGAGGTTACGCCCGACGGGACACAGACGACAACGCGGGGACGAGGCGACCATGGGTAGCGGTTCGCTCCCCTCGCCTTCTCGATGAAGTAGCGGAGCATGACCTCGGTGACGTCAAAGTCTGCGATGACGCCGTCCTTGAGCGGACGTTCCGCAATGATTGATCCGGGGGTTCGCCCGATCATGCGCTTTGCGTCGGCGCCAACGGCGAGAACCCTGTCTTCGCTTTTGTCGATGGCAACGACGGAAGGCTCGTTGAGGACAATACCACGACCACGGGCCGCGACAAGGGTGTTCGCGGTGCCGAGGTCGATGGCAAGGTCTCCGTCGTATTCCCCAAAAAGAGTGTCAAGAATCGACATTGTTTCAAATCCCTAAAAACAGAGGGTGGCATTCTTACCCAATAGTACGTCGGGGGCACTAGCTCCCATTCGAAATGGTACCCATAGTTGTGTTCGTAGCGCTCGTGTTTGTGGCACCATTTGTAGAAACGCCAGAAGTACCCGAGGAGGATCCAAGCGTCGTCGTGGCACCGTCTTGGGAGGCGTAGCGCGTGGAGACTTCTGAAACCTTCCACCCTATGCCATTGCGAACCATCTGGATCTCGTACGTCTGCTCACCACCAGCGGAAAGCGTCACCTTGACGAGCGCCTTGGAGGAGCTCATCGACTGGTCGAGCCCTTCGATGCTGACGGCGGTCGTGCCGGACGGCAGGACAGACTCGATTTGGGAGCGCGCCTCGCTCGACACGCTGCCGTCGAGATAAGCCGCAACGTCACCACCGCTGGCCTTCGAGGCGAAGAGCCCCTCGATGACGGACTGCTGGGTAGGCCAGCCGTAGCCACGCCAGTAGGCGAATCCGGCGACACCGGCGAGGATGATTAGCAGAACGAGGATAATGGCGAACGCCTTGAGGCCGCTATGCTTCTTTTTGCGGCGAACCTTGCGATCGCGCTTGTCCTGGGCGACAAGGTCCTCCTCGCTGACGGAGAAGAAGCCCGTATCCTCGGGAGAGGGCATGAACTCGCCGGTCGAGCCCGTGGGGTCGAGCGGGTCGTAGCTCCCTGTGCCATATCCAGCGGCAGCGAGAAAGGCATCCGTCTCGGACGGGCCGTCGCCAGATATGGCCGAGATCGCCTTCTTGGCAGCATCATAGGCGGCCTGCGCCTCTGGCTGGAGCGTGAGGTTGCCATCGGCCGTAGCGTGGTTGAAGGCGTCGACCGCCTCACCCATGCGGTTTGCGGCGACGTAGGCAAGGCCGAGGTCAGCATAGATGACGTTCTGGTCGGCCAGAGGGGTCGAGAAGTCGAGAGCGGTGCGATACGCCTCGACGGCATCGACGGCGCGACCCATCTGCATAAAGCATCCACCAAGGTTTCTGAGGGATGCAGAGGGGTCCGGATTGCTCTCGTCGATGGCGGCGTTTCGATACGCAACGCCGGCATCGCGAACGTTGCCGACGCGCATGTAGGCGTTGCCAAGCGCGACATAGGCCTTGTACGGCGTGGGATAGTCAGAATCCCTCGTGGCCATGTTGAGCGAGGCGATGGCCTCCTGGGGCTTGTTTGCCGCAAGGAGCGCCCTGCCCCTGTTGCAAGAGAGGGCCCCGGCGTGTCCATAGGCTGAGTCCGCAATGGCTTCGCCATAGGCATTCGCGGCCTCGTCAAAGCGACCGAGCTTCATGAGGCAGTTGCCGAGCAGGTGGTCGACCTCGCCCGATACCTCCCCCGGATTCTTTGCCTGGGATAGGTAGGCGACAGCGCCCAGGAAATCGCCCTGCTTGTAAGCCGTCTTGCCGGCCTCATATGACTGCTGATTCATAGCTCTCCTAAAAAAAACTCGTTAAAAACGGTCAGCCGACCTAGGCATGCTCGATCCGAATCGAATTGATCACGTCTCCGGCTCTCAGCTCTTTCTCGACGTCGAGCCCCTCAAGGGTCCTTCCGAACACGGTGTAGCCGGAGTCAAGCATGTGCTGCGGGCCAAGGCAGAAGTAGAACTGAGAGCCGGCCGAGTCGGGGTCTTGCGACCTTGCCATTGCCAGCGCACCGTCCTCGTGGCTGTTTCGCGGGTTGGAGGAGTACTCCTGGCGAATCCTGTAGCCAGGGCCGCCCGTTCCGGGCAACCCTGAGGGACCGGGCCTGCCCGAGGCCACCTCAGAAGGAGACATATCCCTGGTGTTGGGGCAACCGCCCTGAATGACGAAGCCCGGGACATAGCGATGGAACTTGAGGTCATCGTAATAGCCCGCACTCGCAAGCTCGCAGAAGTTGGCGGCATGGATGGGAGCCCCCTCGGTATCAAGCGACACGCGAATGGTTCCCTTGCTCGTCTCAATTACGGCAACCTCATCGCCAGCGAGCTTATATTCTGGCGTATAGAGCGGATCGGAAAAGAAACCCATGCACCCTCTTCTCCTCTGACAGCGTGCCACCATTAGGCACAGCATCTTGGAATGTAACGTATCCCGTTAATTCTAGCAGCGAAGGAATTGGTTCACATATTCGGCAGACAAGGGAGGCCATAGAGCTTGATTGAAAACCTTACCGCAACGGTGCAGAGGTAAATGCAACGGCTTTCGGTTTGTCCTGCAAAACGCGGGCGTTCGCGCGCAACAGGGTCGACCATTCGTGCGTCGGGTGTGGCAAATCACCAGCTCGCGCCCTAG
>JAGAWD010000383.1 GCA_017941585.1 Olsenella sp.
GCCGGCGCGGGTCACGCCGGCGCGGGTCATGCCGGCGCGGGCGGCGCGGGAGGAGAAGTCGAACTTAGCCATTGTTATCGTTCCTTTCTACCCTCTTCCAGGGCATGGTTACATACTGGAGCAGGTCCACGAGGCGCATCAGCGCGAGCGAGAGCGCCGAGATGAGGACGATGACCGCAAACATGCGATCGTAGGAGAAGGACTTGCGCACGCGCGTCATGTAGACCCCGAGCCCGGCGAAGCCGCCCAGCCACTCGGCGATCACGGCGCCGACGATGGCGTAGGTGGCCGAGATGCGTAGCCCGCTGAAGAACTGGTCGAGCGCCGCGGGCATCTTCACCTGCCAGAAGATCTGCCAACGCGTGGCGTTCATCGTGCGCATGAGGTCGATCAGGTCTGGGTCGACGGAGCGAAAGCCCGAGTAGAGCGAGACCGTGACCGGGAAGAACGTGGAGACGATGACGAGGATCACCTTGGGCGCGAGCCCATAGCCGAACCACAGCACGAGAAGCGGCGCGATGGCGATGGTGGGGACGGTCTGCGAGACGGTCACGATCGGGCTCAGCGCGAGCTCCACCGCCTCGAAGCGGTCCATGGCCACGGCCACGAGGGCGCCGACGGCCGTTCCGATGACGAGGCCAAGCGCCGCCTCCACGAGCGTCGAGGCGCTGTGCTGGGCGAGAAGGACGGCGTCGTTCGCGAGCGCCGCCACCACCTGCGTGGGGCTCGGCAGAAGGAAGTTCGGCACGAGGCCGACGACCACCACGAGCTGCCACGCGACAAGCACCACGGCCGCCGTGGCGAGGGGCACGAGCACGGCGCGGCGGCGCCTGCGCGCGCGGCGGCGGACGGCGGGGGCGTCCTTCTCCGCCTCGCCCGGCGCCATGTCCGACGTCGCATCCGGCGCCATGCCCGGCGTCGCATCCGGCACCATGTCCGGCGTCACGGGCGAAGCCGCATCAGGCGTCACGCCCGAAGCCGCGAGCTGTTCCGTACCCGCCTTGGAGGCGCCACCCGTCTCGCGCGTCACGCTAGGCCACCGCGCCCTCGCGCCCGGAGAACTCGGAGTCCGTGGGGTGGTACTTGCCGATCTTGCGGTCGGTCGACATGACGTCGCCGGCGGGGCGATAGTCGATCTTGGCGTAGGTCATCATGTGCCCGCAGCCCGCCTCGGCGGCCACGAGCTGGCAGCCCCTGAGGCACTCCATGCAGGCGTCGTAGTCGCCCTCGACGGTGGTCTCGAACGGCCCGACGAAGTAGTCGAGCCCCGTGGAGTCGATGTAGGCAATCACGCGGTTGACGGCCGTGCAGGTCTCGTCGTCGGACGTGGCGTCCATGGGCAGGAATTGGATGGCAACCGAACAGTTCACGCTCTCCTCGCTTTCCGGCGAGGCGCGAAAAAGGCCCCGCCTCGTGCGGGACCCAAATTGCTAAAAGCAACGTCTAGTCCCTACGCTGGCATTACCCAGATCAGGGTCGGTCGGGCACAGGTGCCCCTCTCAGCCTGCCTCGCCGCAAGCTCCCGTCTCGGATGCCATTGTAGCGCAACCGGCACGTGCCGCAACCGGCACGTATGACATGGTGTCATGGGAGCCGCATTGGCTTTGCCTCGGCAAATCACGTGACTGACCAGAGCCGCGAACAGGGAGCTAGCCGTAATTACGACTATGTTAGGATCCAGCCTTGCCATTGCTAGTCGTATACAGGCACCATAACTATGGTTTACGAGTAGACGGATCGACCTA
>JAGAWD010000384.1 GCA_017941585.1 Olsenella sp.
CCAACCGTGGTGCGCGGGGCGCACGCACGCGCAGATAGCCGAGAGCATCGCGTGGCTCCCGCCCCGCAGCTCCAGCTCCCTCAGGCGCGCCGCCACGGCCTTGCGCTCCTCGTCCATCTCAGGCCTCCTCCCAGCAGTCGCAGTCGCCCTCGCCGCAGCGCAGGGCCATGACCATCTCGTCTTCCTTCCCGAAGTACTCGCGCCCGTCAACGAGCGAGCAGTACAGGCGCTCGCACGCCGCCGCGTGCACGCAGCATTCGAATCCCTCCATGGGCGTCATGGGCGGCTCGTCCAAAGGCTCGGCGCGGTCGCTCATGGTCGATGGGTAGACCATCTCCCCCTCCTCTACTCCCTCGTCTCTTCCAGGTGGCGCCGGAACTCCTCGGCGTAGATGTCCTCCCTCGGCAGCTCCGCGTCCCAGTACTTGGCCGTGTACAGCGCGATCGCGGTCACCGCGGCCACCGCCACGACGATGCCGCACGCGACCGCGGCCATCCTCTCGCCGTCCCTCTCGAGCATGTCGGCCGCCACCGTCGCGAGCACGATGGTCAGGAGCAGCAGCAGCCAGCAGACCCTCGGCACGCTCATCTCGCCGCCTCCATCCTCCCGCGCTGCTCGTACAGCGCCGCCAGCACCTCGTCGGGCGTGAACTCGTGCTCCGCGCCCTTGTAGTGCAGGACCACCCTCTGGAACCGCCCGACGCGGCCCTCCAGGTCCTCCATGTCCGCGAGGTAGATCTTCAGCGTCGTGGGCGCGCGGATGGCGTCGGGGTCGATGACGTGCCCTGCCGAGAACGTCGCTATCTCGCTCACCCCTACCACCCCCACCAAAGCGCCTCTATCGGCCACCTGTCCACGGCCTTGTCCCAGTCGTGCCAGCCGTCAGAGGGCGTCAGCTCGTCCACCCACGACCTCATGCACTTGATGGCCGACTCCACCGTGCCCCAGCGGTTCTCGGGCTCGTACCGCCTGTACGCCTCGGGGTCGCGCTCCAACCTGCTCAGCCCCAGCCTCACGTGCTCAAGCGCCTCCGCCATCGGGTAGTAGGTGCCCTGCTTGTAGTCCCACCCCATCGCCGCGACGAACATCTCGCGCAGGTTGTAGGTCGGGCTGTCGTACTCGGGCACCTGCACGACCACGTAGGGGTCGCCCTCCGTGTCGGGCACCTCGCAACGGACGCACCAGCGGATGTCGTAGCTCATTCGTCCACCACCTTCAGCTCGCTTACTCTGGCGAAGCAAAGAACACCATCGTCTTTACCTCGAAGCGCTTCGGCACAGTCCTCTGCTGCTCCGCGGTGCAGGAACACGGCAAACGGGAACCGGCTCTCTAGGAGTTCATCGCTTACCTCCACAAGGTAGACCGTGTGGCACGTCTCCGTTCGTTCACCGTTCGTGCAATCGTTCGTGCAACTGCACGAACCCAGCGTGGCGGCGATGGCCTGCTCGGGGGTGATGGGATAGATGGTCAGCGCACACCCCAGACCCACGCCCATCTCGTGGACGTAGGCAGTGGAGCCATCGACGCGCCATTGCGGCACGCCGTGGGCGTCCAGCTCGTACTCCACCCCGCACTCGTCCAGTAGACGGAGCAGCTCGTCGGCCTTGCTCATCAGTCCTCCCCTCAAGATGCCGAAAAGGTCAGAGAGCTTCACGGGGTTTTGCTCAATCGCGTTCGTC
>JAGAWD010000385.1 GCA_017941585.1 Olsenella sp.
ACCGCCTCATAGAGAGGGGCCTCGTGCCAAAGCCAATCCAAGAGCACTTCGCCGCTCACGTCACTGGCGGGAATGCCAAGCTCCTTCGCGGCCCTCACCCTCGCCTTGCCTAGCTCGCCGGGCTGCCAGTCTCCGAAGTCGCGCCATTCCGACCCGAACTCCCCACGTACCGTCTTGTCAAATCGCCAGCTCACAGACAAGATGGAAGAGGATATCTCCCCTGCCCGTCGCGAGAGCTCCTCGAGCGCCTCAATCTTCGCCGGCTCACCGTCCTCGTCAACGTCCAGACCTTGGGCTTCGATGGAGTTACGCATGTCCTCCTCAAGCGCGGTGGGAATCCCCTTCGGGGAACTAGGAGGCTTCAGGAGCGATTGCTCCCATTGTTCGATCTCAATCGTGCTTCCGGTCACGTCGCACTTGTCGAAGAGGATGTACGATTCCTCGCCGGCGCCCCTGACCCACTCCAGCAGGTCGCGGATGATTCTCGCCAGCTCATCCGAGACGATCCTGATCGCGACGGTGCTGCTACTGCTCGAGTTGGTGACGAAATCGGACCTAACCTTCATTGCTCACCCCTAAAAGCCAGCCTTCCAGCCCCTGTCGTAGGACGTCCTTCCCGTCTTTTGGTCATACGAGAACTTGACATCGTAGGACCCGTAGCCATCCTGCGCTATCTCGTCCCTCGCTTTCGGGTCGTCCACGTAGCCGATGAACTCGCCTCTGACCATATTGGAGAAGTCCCAGTCCACGCTCTCGATCTCGGACTCGATGCTGTCCTTGTTCTCTATGATCGAACGGACGAGGGGAGCCACTGGAGCGGGGCTCTCGCCGGACTCCTGAAGCCACCTCGTCTCGCTGACAAGCTCCCAGCACAGTCGCTCGAGTACCTCGTCGAGAGCCTCGGGGACGGAGTACTCCGGGTCGTCGCCTCCGCCGTACTCGTCCCAATACCAGCGGACGGTCCCGTCCTTTGGGTCGAACTCAAGCTCCTTCCAGCGCGGGAACGCCGGGAATTCTCCGAGCCCAGCCTCACCGACCGCTTTCTTGTAGTTGTCGAGCATCTCTGCGAGGGGCTTGCACTTGATCCTCAGGCTCGCCGTGTTGCTGCTGCTCGAGTTGGTCACAAAGTCGCTGCGTACCTTCATGGTCGCCTCCTTGAATAGGGTCCCTGACGGCGTCAGTATTCGAGTGCCCGCAGATAGCTGTTGGCGATAGCTAGGTCGTCCGACTCGCCGCCTTCGGGAAGCCAGAACGTGTACTCGAACCCACGCTCGCCCCCGTAGCTGAACCTGTGCTCAGAGACCGACGCGTAGAGCTTGCCGGGGTCGGCCAGGGCTGCAATTGGCCTTCGCTCGACGACTGGCTGGGGCCTTGTGGACCCCGTCGGGTACGAGTAGCGGGAGGCGGCCCCAGCCGTCGCGCCGCCGTCCGTGGTGGCAGCAGCGCCTGTCCAGTCTTTGTCCACCGCATAAAGCACGTGGATGGGGACTCTCGGGGCCTTCTTCCCGTTGGCGAGACCAGTGACCTGTGCGAACACCCTTCCCCCGACCGTGCCGTATGCCTCCGGCTTGCCTGCACAGCCCACTATCGAGAGGTGGTCCATCTGGTCCTGGTACTTGATGATCCCAAGGTCGTGACCGCAGAAGTGGAAGTGAATGCGCCCGTAGGGAAGCCCGTCCGGCTCGCGCCCAAGCTCGGGAAGCCACTTGACCGCGACGTTCAGATAGTCGCCGACCCTGAGCATCTCGTAGGCCTCGGGCTCCCCCTCGTCCTCGTAGACCATGCACACGGTGTCGAACTCGACGAACCGAGCGCCTGGCGCAAGGGCGAGTAGGTCCTCCTTGGTCATCCGAGAGTCGGAGTGGTACCGCTCAATGACGTCGCCGTGAGGCCTTGGGATGGAGCCCTCCATCCTGCACTTCGAGATGACGCCCTCCTCCTCGAAGTACTTCATCGCTGATCCGCCTCCCAGTCGCGAGACGTAGCGCTTGACCTGCTTCATATGAATCGCAAGGTCGGGGTTCTCATCCGTGAGTTCGCTGAGAGTAGTAGGCCTCACCTCAAGGGTGTACCTCTCCCTGATACGCGAAATGAGTGACTCTATCTCCTGATCGCTCAGCATGGGCTCTGCCACCGTAGCGGTACGGCTGGCGAGAATCCCCCTGCTTTTCAGCAACGAGGCGGGGGTCTTTCCGTAGAACTCCCTGCTACATGCCTCTATCGAGTCGAGGGCACGCCTCGTCTCCTCATCAGCACCTACCGCCCTCTTCTTTAGTGCAGCGAGCGTTGCGGGCTTTGGGTCGTCAGACGCCACAAGGACCTCAAGAGCAACAAGTGCTTCCTCCGCCATCTCGAGACTCATCTCGGGCTTCGCGCGGCGCACACCCTTGCCAGACAGCACCCCGCGCTCGGCCAGCACTTCGCCCAACGTCTTCCCGAAGACAGCCTGCGACTGATTCGCGATGGTGCTGAACTTACTTGCGAGGTCAGGATTCTCAGCCCGCAGAGCTTTCATGTCGTGCGCGGGTTCACGACCCTCATAGCGCCGCGCGAGCTCGTCGACGATGGCGACCGGATCCACCGTTCTCGGTGCACCGCCCTTCGAGATGCCATAGTCAGGTACTTCGTAGCCATAGTCGCGCAGCAGGTCCGCCCAAGACTCGTAGCCCAGCATCTGGGCCTGCCTGCTCAGGTTGTCCTTCGTCTTGCCGTGCAGCTTTGCGAAGCCCGCTACCACTCGATCGGGGTACCATTCGTCAATCTTCTCAAAGTAGCTGCCGAGCTTGCCAGTCACACTCGAGACGATGGATTCCACGGCGTCCTCCGGCGCGATGCGATGCCCAACAGGATTCTTCGCCGCCCTCCTGTCCAGCTCGATATCGAAGCCCTCGTTGTATAGCAGCTCCACGAAGGAGGTGTATCCCATGTCTGAAGCCAGCGAGCCAAGTCGGCTGCAGAAGTTTCCGTGCTCCCTCTTCAGCTCTTCCGACGTTAAGGCACCCTCCGGATACCACCCCTTTACCTCGGCAAGCATGGACGCTAGCTGTTCGCTGCAGCGGGCCACCATCCTCTCCCGCCGCTCGTCGGTCAACTCCGGATGCTGAATGTCACCCACTTTCGTTTACAGGTGGCAATCACGCGGCGAGCGGCTGTGAGGCGTGCGACTCCTCGAACTCCAGCGGGCTCATGTAGCCCAGGGCGGAGTGGAGCCTGAGCCTGTTGTAGAAGCACTCTATGTACTCGAAGATCTCGAGGGCCGCCTGCTCGCGGCTGTCGAAGGTGCGCGCGTGCACGCACTCGCACTTGATGGTGCCCATGAGCGACTCCGT
>JAGAWD010000034.1 GCA_017941585.1 Olsenella sp.
CTGGTAAAGCGGCTTGTTTTTTCTCGAGTCCAGCCGATTCCCAAGAATCGGTCCAGCCGATAAAACCGACCAAGTGTTCGGGGTACGGCGAATCGGCGAACGGTTAGATGTACAAAGTGCGACCTCCTCCATCTTTTTGATGGAGTCACTTAGCTGCACCGAAATGCTGACGTAACGTCACAAGCGGCTCTAGTCGTTCCGCGATGCAGGACTGACTCATCAACCTGCGAGATACGTATGGGTAGCTCGTGGATAGCTGAGCAAGGCAAAGGGCAGCTAATCCGATTTGAATGCAGCTTCAATGTCCAATCATGGTAGTTGACAGAAATTTCAATTAGTGAGTAAAATTACGTTGAAATATTGGATTGGAGTGAGCGTGCTTGACTATATGCCAGAAGAGATACTCGCCCTATACGTCGACCCCGTTGAGGGCGCGAAGGTGCCCTTGCTGCCACGTATGTA
Source organism: Olsenella sp. (assembly GCA_017941585.1). Classification (GTDB taxonomy): domain Bacteria; phylum Actinomycetota; class Coriobacteriia; order Coriobacteriales; family Atopobiaceae; genus Olsenella_J. Next base: position 463 of record JAGAWD010000034.1, read on the forward strand.
TGCGCACGGGCTCGAGACGGGTACGTTCGCCTTGGGCGGCGTCACCTCGGACGTGAGGTTCGTCGCCGTTGGGTCGAGGGCCAGGCCCGATCTCAAGATGCTGAAGGGGGCGGTTGACTCGCTTCGCTCGGCATGTGACCTCCCCGTGGTGGCAGTCAGCCCGTCGCTGGACTACTGGCAGAAGGAATGGCTCGCGTCTAGGCAGATGCCGTTCATCCAGGACGAGAGGAACGCCTACCTGCCGTTTGTTGGCCTTGTAGTGCAGGAGACATCGCGGGGGAGGAGGCCGTTGCCGCTCTCCCCCCAGGCTCAGCGGATTGTCGTCAACCTCATCGAGGGAAGCTGGGACGATGTGAGCGCCGGCGAGCTCTCGAAGAGAGTGGGGAAGAGCCGGTCGAGCGTCAGCAAATACCTAGCGGAGATCGAGGCGATCTGCCCGGAGGTAGTGGGCCGCGCGGGGCGTTCGACGAGGCTCGGCCGCAATGGGTTGGGGAGCGCGAGTCTCCTCGAAAGCTTCGAGCCGTACCTCAGATCGCCCGTGTCGCGTCGCTTCCGCATCTCATACGGGGTTAGTCCCGACGAGCTCCGCAATGCAGGCGCGCGCCTGTCGGGCCTCTCTGCGCTAGGGCAGGTGAGCGATCTCTCGACCGGAGAGGCCTATCCGACCGTGGCCTTCCCGCAGGAGGGTCTAGCTGTGGCGATGGCCTCGCTTGGCGAGGCGGGCGAGGAGCTCCCCTGGTGGGACGAGGAGGGAATCGATGTCGAGGTGTGGGGGTACTGGGATGACCTTCCGATTGACTTGCGAGAGCGCTCCGTCGGGGGGCTCAGATCTGTCGGCGCGCTGTCCCTTTATCTGTCGCTCAGGGACAGGTACGAGGACGACGTGCGGGTGGTGGACGCGGTCGACCAGCTGAGGGAGGAGATATGCCAATAGTGACCGGGATAGACGCCTTTCGCGATGCCATGGCAGGCTTCGAGGACAAGTACGTGCTCATAGGCGGAGGGGCGTGTAGCCTGCTCTTCGAAGGCGCCCCGCAGGACTTCCGTGCGACGAAAGATCTCGACGTCGTCGTCATGGCCGCTTCCGATGACGTGGAGTTCGGCAAGGCGCTCTGGTCGTTCGTCCGTTCAGGGGGTTACACGTGCGGCGTGCGCGAGGACGGTAGCGTGCGATACTACCGCTTCAAACTGCCTACGGAGCGTGGGGATTCAGGGGCAACGCTACCCGTTGAGATTGAGCTGTTCTCCAGGGCGCCGTGGCCGCTTGAAGAGGGAGTTGAGATCGTGCCCATTCCGTTTGATGATGACCTCTCGAGCCTATCCGCGATTCTGCTCGACGAGGATTACTTCGAGTTCATCCGTCATGGCATCGTCAACAGACACGGAGTGCCCGTGCCTGACGTCCTCCACATTATCCCGCTGAAGATGCGTGCCCATATGGATTTGAACAGGCGCCATGATTCCGGTGAGCACGTGAGGAGGAAGAACCTCACGAAGCACCGCGCGGACGTCCTGAGCCTTTCGGATCTGCTCACGGATGGGGATTCGTGCGCCCTTCCCGATGGCATCGCGGACGATGCGAGCGAGTTCCTCGATGCGCTCGATGGGTATGCGCACACCGTGAAGCGCAAGGAGAGGCCAAGGATTCTCGAGGCCGCTGGCTTTCTGAGGGAGGTCTACGGGCTTTGAGCTTTGGATGGCCTCATTGACACATGCGCATGAACATAGGCCTGGACGGAGCGAGTCTGTTGTGTGCTCCTGTCGGTTGTCAGGTATGAGATGCCGCGCCGCCTCCTTTTATGAAGTGTCTGTGGGGGAGCAGCTTAGAGCAACTTAGCGCAAGTTGTTGGGCGCCGTCGTTACCTCCAATCGTTCGAATGCGGCAATATCGTTTCCGTCACGCAAGATGCGATGCGCTCGAAAGGATGAGTGCTACCATTACAACCTGATGGGGGAGCTGGCACGCGGCCGGCTGAGAGGGGAGACGCGTCTCCCGACCGACCCTGATCTGGGTAATGACAGTTACCCGAAACGGTAATCCGCGCAGCCGCTGAGCTGCGTTTTTTGTTCTTAGTCCACGATAGTGCAAGAAGGGCAGTCCACGAGGTCAAAGGGCAGTGCACGAGGCTGTCTGGACCAGTCAACGAATCGGCGAACGGTCGCGCCCCACGTGACTCAGAAGGCCCCGCTGGGAGCCGACATGATGCGTCGGACATACATCTGTGTCCTGTCATGGAACCTTACAGCTGAACCAGCCCCAGTGGCGAAGAGGGAGTTGTTCGCCTGGGCTGCTGCCGAGTGGCGGGCGTGGCGGACCGAATGGGGGATATCGCCGATAGAGGTAGTCACTCCATAGAGATGACGAGAGGTTTCACCCGCTGGAGCCGTATTTTGGTGTCGACCCCATTGCCCCAATGAGCCTGCGTGCCTTCTGGGAGAGATAGAGCATCACATAGGTATCAGGATCGGAAATCTGACCCCCAACGATCTGCTCTATCCTTGAGATGCGCCATGTCGCGGTGCTGCGATGGACGTAGAGCTTTCTGGCAGTTTCGGAAACGCTCAGTCCGCTTTGCAGATAGCAGTCGAGCGTCTCGACTAGGCTCGAGTTGCCCTCTTCGTCGTACTCCTCGAGCCTGCGAAATCGCGGGTGAATGAACGTGTCCATCTCGCTCCTGCCCGCTAACAGGCATGCGAATGGGTAGAGGGAAACCTCCTCAAACGAGAACACGCGTCCGTCCAAGCCCAGCCGCGATGCAAGGTCGACCGTCGCCAGTGCCTCGAGATAATGCTGCCTGCACTGAAGCAGGTCGTCGAAGGGCACGCTCACGCCTATCCGCATGCGGGTGGCATCGAGCACCTGAGCCAGGCCGGTCACATCTCTGAACGATCCGCCAATGACATCTCCCTCGGAGAGCAGGAACACCAGGCTCCCGTCGGCCTTCGTGGAGAATTCCGCGCGAAGCGCCGATTCGAGCTGGAAGCGTTGGATGCCCTCGAGGGCCGTCCGCCCACCGTCAAGGCGCGCCACTACGATTTGATAGCTGGGCCTTCCCCTGTACCGGCAGCTCAGCATGGCTGCCTCTAGGGATTGGGGAGAATCGATCGTCCCCCGGATGGCCTCGCGCAGAAAGTGCTCGAGTCCCCCGCGATAGGGTTCGCTGCCGTAGCTCGCCTTGCGGAGCTCGCAACCGATGACCCTCGCCGCATACGCAAACAGCCTGCGATCCTGATCGGTCACCCTCCGGTTGCACTCGATCATCGTGAAGTACGCGCAGCGATCCTCGTCGAGCCCGATCGAGACGCTCATCCATGGATGCTCCGACGCGTCGGTCTCGATCTCCTGGACGTCGTTGCCGACCACGACGCGCTCGGGGACTCCCTCGCTGTCGAAAGCCCTGATGTGTTTGGGGGCGAGGGCCCCGCGACTCACCGTCTCCCTCCACACGGGGTCGTCGGTAATCCCCACCTCGTGGAGGGCTATCACCTTAAAACGCGCGTCGGCAACACAGCACGGATTGCCCAGGCTCTCGGCGGCTGACGTGACGATGCCGCGGATGCCCCTGTTGGAGAGCAGGGCGTCGTTGATGCGCTCCCATCCCGGACAATCTGTCGGCACCTCAATCATCGTGTGGCCTCCAAACAGTCACGTAGCCATCAAATCATTCTCTCATGAATCCAAGCCATAGCGCTAGTCGGAATGACGATTATCTATAGCAGGTAATAGTCATAGTGTTCATTACTGATGTCACCAGGGGCGGTACGCTCGACTCAGGTTGTTAAGCCGCAGGTTCCTGAGAGGAGCGCATCATGAGCGACAGCAAGCAGAACGTTTGGGCGTCTGGCGAGGTCGAGTTCTCCCACACCCCGTATTCGCCCTTCTACAAGGACGAGCACCAGATTATCTACAGCTCGGTGCTCTACAACTTCCAGGTTCCGTACGAGTTCACAGGCTGGCGCGACGAGGCGCTCTCGTGGGAGACGTCCTGCTACATTCACGGTAACCTCAACCCCACGATGACCTATACCTTCCAGGGGTCTGGCGCCAAGGCGCTCCTCTCCAAGTACTGCGTCAACACCTTTGAGAAGTTCCCCGTTGGCACCGGCAAGCACTGCTTCACCTGCAGCGAGGACGGCAACATCACCGCCGATGGCGTCATCATCAGGAACGGCGAGGACCTCTACA